>JBFIEJ010000022.1:0-18021 GCA_041603475.1 Candidatus Nitrosopumilus sp.
AGATATCCAATTTTGAGACAACTAAAGATGGCGATTTCAATATCTTATCAATTCCATTGAATGTTGATTCAAAATCCATTACAATCATTGGAACTACAATTGTTCCAGAATTTGGTCCTTTGGTCATGATGATTTTGAGCATATCCATTATCAGCATGATAATTCTTAGCAAAAAATCAATAATTTCTATTTAATACATGCCTGAATTGAGTCATTAATTTACTCCATCCAGGCGGTTGCCACTAAATCATCTAAAATTCATGAGAATGTGAATTTTTTTTAAAAAGTTATTTTTACTACGTTCAATGAAAATTAATCTAATACAGGAAAAGAGAATTGCAACAATTAACACTTACAGAAACTATCAATAAGATTGAAAACCTCATAGATGGAGGAAATGGAGATGCGGGTAGACTTTATCATATTCTGGAAACTTTAAAAAATAATCGTCCTCTATTTCATTCTGATCAAGTATATCTGGAAAATAAATTAAATTCCTCTTTTTCACTAGAAGATGAAGTTATTGAGGAAAATTCTCTACTTCCAAAAATTGAGCAACTTATAGATTCTGGAAAAGGGGATCCTGGAAGATTACAACATATCTATGACATGCTGGCTAAAAACAAACCTCTGTATCACTCTGATCAAATATATCTGGAATCAAAACTAAACCCTCAAAATCTCACACAAGAAGTTGTTATTGAGCAAGTAACTATTGAGCAAAAAAATAAACCTGAACCAATTAAAGAGGAACAAAGTATTCCTGAAATTAAATCTGAAATCCGAGGTACTATGCCAAAAGGATGGTCTGAGACAAAATCTGATAATAATGAAATTGTTGAGAATATAAAAAATGAAGAAGAAAAATTAGAAAAACAAAAAATGATATCAAATGAAATTAACATGCAACGTTCAAAATTATCTCAACTTGTTTCTCATAGGAAAGAGTATGAACAAAAAGTGAATCATGAAAAATCTATTCTTGAATCTGAAATTAAAAATGAGAGAATGCAAATAGAAACTCAAACCAAACTTTCAAATGATATTATCACGCAGCAGCAAGAACTTGCAAAAATCAAAAAAGAACGAAATGAGATAATTAAAAAAATTAATGCTGAGAAATTAAAAATTACAAAAGAATTATCTCAACAAAAAAGACAATTAGTGCAAGCACAACTCGATCAAGAAAAAATTGAGAAACAAGTTCAAAATGAGCAAATTTTACTGGCAAAGATGGCTGAGGAACAAAAATCAAGGCTATTGGAGCAGGCCAAAATAGCTCAAGAAATTAAAGAAAAACAATCAGAATTGGATAAAACAAAGCAAGAGTATGATAATATAGTTTCACAGGTAAATCAAGAAAAAGAAAAATACTCTGAAGCACAAAAACTAAAGAAATTAATCAAAACTCAAGAACAAGATCTTATTCAAGCTAAAGAAGATAGATTGAATCTAATCAATACCATCTCTAAGGAAAAAGAACTGATAACTAAAAAAACTCTTGATGAAAAAGAAAAATTAAAATCCCAAATTGCATTAACTCGTCAACTCAAAAAAGAAGAAAAAACATATGAATTACTTAAAAAACAACGCAAAAAAATTGAAAGTCAAATAAAGGTAAAAAATAAAAAATTACAATTAGAACAACAAAAATTAAAAAAACAAATTGCTGACAAAGACAAGAAACTAAAATCGCTTGGGAAAAAACAAAAACATGCATTAAAAACAAAAGCAATAAAGAAAAAATCTAAAAAATAACTAGTTTAATTTTATTGTGATCTCCTCACCGTTTCCTATTGGAGATGTAATGGTTCGGAGATTTTGATTTTTTCTAAGATAGTCTGAGAACTTTTTCATCTTAACTCTATATTTTTCTGGATACAGCATATTGTCTGTTATTATGATACCACCAATTGATACCATGGGATAAATTAAATCAAAATACTCTCTCACATTTTCCTTATCTGCATCAATTAGTACAAAATCAAAATAATTTGCATACTTTTGACTTTGATTCATTTCTTTGAGAATCTGTATTGCCATCCCCTCTTTAATGGAGATGGTATCTTCAATTCCTGCCTTTTTGAAATTGTTATATGCCCTTTTGATCTTTTTTGGATTTTTCTCAATTGTAATTATTTTTCCAGAGTTTTCAGAAATTGCCTCAGCACACCAAATAGTAGAATAGCCTGTAGACATGCCTACCTCAAGCATATTTTTGGCATTTTTTATTCTGATTAACATGTTGAGCAACTCTCCTGTCTCTTTTGTTATCGCAAGCATTCTATCCTCTGGGAGAACATCTACGCTCCTTGATTTTTCTAATTTTGATTGTGCCTCTAGCTCATCAAGAGTGCTTGAAATTGAATAAATCATGTATTGTATGATCTTTAAAATAATTTAACCGTGCCTTTGTGATTTTATACTTTTAAAATATTTTAATAGATTATATTTAGTCAATCGTTTTTAGATTTAACATGGCATTAAGACAAAAAGCCGATCTATTAGAAACGGTTCAAAAAATTCTCAAATTGGATCCAAAAATGAGATTTGCAGCAATTATTGATACTAAAGGAAACATTAGAGAGGCAATAATGAAAACTGGTAAAACTAATCTCAAAACACAAAAAGAAGAAGAACATTTCTGCAAACAAGTTGCAAAAAGAAGAACTATGAGAAAAGAATTTGATAAATCTCTTGGCAAAGTGAGATACGTTCATGTTGAACGTGAAAAAGTTTCCCAGATGGTAATTTATACAAAAAGAAATATTGTTTATTTTACAATGGAACCTGAGATGCCAATTAATACAAAAATCAGACTCATTACAAAAATCAAGAAAATTACTACTGACATTTAGAAAATATTTAGATATTCTTCTAATATCTCATTAATTATGACTTTTCATAAATTTCTTGGAGATTCAAAGATGTTTGAGTATGACAGGCATTATCGAGAATGTCAACAACTAAACAAACCATTCATCAAGGCCAGAATTGAACCTAGATATGGAAATTATTTTGTTCAGATTGATTTGATGACATGCAACTATGAATTATCTAAATCTGAATTAGATGAAATTAAGAAACTAACTGAAAAAGAAATTCAATATGTCAATTCAAAGGTAAATTCTACTTTTAGTGGGTTTAGTCTTGATAAAGAATTGGCTTGGTTTGATGGGGTCTCCCCTGAACATGTTAGTGATTTTTGTGAAAAATTATATGATTTGACCCAAAAGCATCATTCTTAGAATCTGACTAGGTTTTTTAGAATTTTATCAATCACTGCAAGTTCTTGTCTCCTCTCTTTGATGGTAGTCTCATTCCATTTCTTTGCAAATTCTGACTGCTTATCTAATTTCTCTAAATTCTCGATATATTTTATCAAATGTATCTTGTATTCTTGTAGTAAATCCAAATGTTTATTGTGGTTCTTTTCACCTTGCGTTACCATTTAGCTCCTCCTCTGAAATATCTGGAAACATCTCTCTTATTCTTTTTCTATCTTTCTCCATTGCATCAATTCTATTTTCTAGGTGAGTTTTGATGGATGAATTAGGTTCTTGCTTAATCTCCTCTTGTATCTCTGAAATCACTTTTGTAAGGGATTTGTAATATGTGATATGGTTAGTCCTTGACTCTTCTGATTTATCCTCTTCTTTAATATCCATCTGTTAATAATTATCCTCTTGAAAATAAGTACTTGATGATCTTTTCGACCAGGCTCCGTCTAGCTAATTTGTTTTAACATTATTGCCATTGTTTTGTATCAATTACCATTGAATATAGAATTTCATTATGTTGAATAGTTAGAAAATGATATTTCACGATGAAGAAATTGATGATAAAGAATTCTCTGAGGCTGTAGCAAAGTTACTTGATCCAAAGATCCTAGAGAAAATGAGGCACAACTATGATGCAAACTGAGCCAGAAAAACTAGTGCGAAAAATTGAACTGTTCATTCAGAAACGTCTAAGAGGTAATACGCCTTTTCAAAATACATCTGATTTAATTTTATACATTTATTACAAAAAATCAAAACAATCTCAGAAATAGATTACTCTATTTTTCCTCTCTTCAATGTAGTTTACACTAATATTGTATTTCTCTTATTGAATGATATGAAAATTCTAGTAGATGAGATGGATGACGGATGGGATGATAAACTAAAGAGCTTAGGTTATGATGCGTATAGTGTCAAGAAATTGCGTATGGAGGGCCATAAACTTCGAACTGATTATTCTGTGATAAATTATGCTAAAGAGAATGGAATGACTTTGATAACAAGGGATACTGAGAGTGGTCAAGCATGTGAGGAAAATAATTTGCCCTATGTGTTACTTGACAATGATGAAATCTTTAAAATTGTTTTAGAAAAACTAAAAAAATTCTAGTTAACATTTTTTGCATCTAATTGTGAGATTCTCAAGTTTGCTAGTACTTCATTTAGAAAATCCTCTTCAGGTTGGTGGGCAATAATGTTCATGATTGACTCCCAACAATCATTAATTTTCCTATTAATCTGTGAAAACATTTTATCTTTTTTGAATGCAGGATAAAATGATAAAAGTTTCATTATTCCGTCAGAAGATTGAACAATATGGATTAGTTGAATTAATGCTCTTAGTCGTTCATGAAATGAAAATTTTTCTTCCTTGTCAATTAAATCAAAATTAGTTATTTCCTCAAAAATCATTTCAACTTCTTTATGCAGATTTTTGAGTTGGTTATTAACTGACTCATAGAGATTGATTAATTCGTATTCAATGTGTGACCTACTGTGGACCTTTTTTTCTATCTCTCCTGATTCTACAAGTGCGCTTATTTCTCTGTATACTGTTTTTTCATTACCTACTTTTTTTATTACTCGCTTTGCAAGTTCGGTTCCACGAATTTTTCCATTCTCATTTAGTATTCTAATTATTTCTGTTTTGATAATTTCTGAATTTTTATTCATCTTTTCTCCTAATGCTTAATTTTGATATTTCTCTAGTACTTTGCTTTCCCCAATCTCGTTAATCTCTTTTACTAATTGTTCTAAGATCTCAATTCCTTTTTTGATTGGTTCTTTTTGTAAATTTTTATATTCTAATTTTTGTTTTAGAACTATTTTCTCATTGTTGCAAAAACTTAGCAAACTAACTTTATCCCCCATATTGAGATTAATGAAAAAATCTACATATTCTGAGGCTGATTTTATTCCCACAAATGTGACTTTTTAGAGGAGTATTTGAAGTCCACGTAAACTAGGTTTATTTACAATTTTGATGTTATTTGATTATGGATAGTTGTGATAGGCGTGTTAGGGCATACAAAAATGGCAAGACTTTTGATCAATGCCGAGAAATTGCAGAATCCCTCAATCCTGATTTTAAAAAACAGATACAGGATAAAGGCAAAGTTTTGTGGACTGAAATTTTAGAACAAGTTGATCATGATGAATTGATCTACAAATTAACTCTCAAGTTTCTTCGCAGAGATGGATATGATATAGGAAATCATAAGATACCTGAAGTCAAAAGATTTTCTAATTAGGATTAATTTTACAACTGCCATCTGGATTTTGTAATTTCTTTGCCATAAGATACGGTGTTACTAATAAAACTGGAATAGAGATTGCAATGAACAAAGTTTGCATTTGTGTCAAGGCGATAGATAATGCTATACCGCTGGCTGTTCCAATAAACAAAGAAAGAAATGTTCCTGCACAAGTTGGACATGCTATGAATAGTCCTGTAGCTGCACCAATTGTTCCTACGCTTCTTCCTTTTTTAGAAAGAGTGTATGCATTAACTGCAATTACTGTGTTTAGTCCTACTAGATAGGATACCACTATCTGTAATGTTAAATTAATTGGAATTATCTGCAAACCTACATGTTCAGTCAAGTAAACTATGATCTTTGGCATGTAACCTGGCACATCACAACATGGGGCAACAAAGCCCGATGGAATTTCTGCACCATAGTGGATTGCAAAATTAACTTCAGGTTGATACACAAGAGTTCCTGAAACCAGAGAGAAAAATACTCCATATCCGATAAATGTTGCAAGAAATATTTTCTTTGATTTTGAAGTAGATGTAGTTAATGCAATTATTGTTAAAATTCCCTTTCCCTTTTTTTCAATTTTATCTTTTTGGAATCTATATAGCCCTAAAGCAATTGCACCAAATGCTGCTATTAGAGTAATGTAAAATCCATATGCAATTCTTTGAATGGAATCAAATGCACTGGGTGTGAGTAGTTCTGGGTCTTGATATCTACCATAAAGCAAAAACAAAATTCCAATTACTGAAAATCCTAATACAATCAGTAATTTTCCTCTATTGGAATTTGTACTTGATTGTTCTTTCATATTTTTGATTTTTTTATGAGGAAATTAAATCCTATCTAGCTAAGTTTGGGGATGAAGATGTAAATTATTGCAATGATCTCCAAACGACCAAAAATCATTAAAAATCCTAGAACAATTTTTGTTGCAGGATCTGTGTCAAAATCAATCACTCCTGCAGATAGTCCTCCTGTAGTAATTACTCCTACTGATTCAAAGAATGCCTGTTCATATGATACCTCCTCAATTATTGAGAGGTGCAAACCTGTTATTCCTGCAATTATAGGGAATAATGCAATAATAATTAAAGTTGACATGACTTCTTTCTTTGCAACACTTGATAGTGTCTCTCTTCTTGTTTTGCTGAAAAGTGCTCTAGCATCTTTTAGATGAAATAGTCTGAAAATTTTCAATCCTCCAGCAGTTGAAAATCCACAACCTCCAATTATCATTAAAATTATCAATATGATGTGGGCTCCTGTATTTAGTCCTGCAAGACTTTCTAGTTGAAGTCCTGCTGTAGTACTAGCTGATACCGAATAAAATGCGCTATCAAGTGGATTTAACCCACTAATCCCAATAAACAAGACTGTTGCAGCACTTAGTATTGCAAAATATGTAAGCACTTCTTTTCCAAGTTTTGGTGCAAGGAATTTTTTTCTTACAAATGCATAGTGGAATGTAAACGGTAAAGCGCCAAGTATCATTGCACCCATAAGAACAACTTCTTCCTGCCAAAGTAAATCATCAAGTATTGTAGATGTTGGCAGAAAACCACCCGTGGCAAGAGTACTCATTGCCAATGAGAAATTATCTAGAATATTTCTTTCTCCAAGGAAGTATAGTATTACTGCTACAATTACAATGTAAACTGCAAAAATTATAGTAATTGTTGAGAATAACTCCTTCATGTGGAGTGTTCTACCAGAAATAAAACCACGCATGGACTGAAGTTTTGATTCAGGATAAAACGCAGTAATTACCAAATATATGAAACTCATTCCTCCTACCAGCTGAGTATAACTACGATAGAATGTGAAACTCTGAGAAAGATCTTCTGGTGTTTCATATAGTGATATTCCTCCAGTTGTAAATCCTGCAGCACTGGAAAAGAAGGCATTACCAAAAACCTCTACACCTGATTCATCACTTGGCTGTACATACAGGTACGGGACAGTTCCAAATAATGTGAGCAAAAACAAACTTGCAAAAACAAGTATTGATGCCTGCTGTAAGTTTAAACTTGATTTTTCACCATAAGAGTTTAAGAAAAAACCTGTAACAAGTAAAAGAACCGTTGTGAGATAAATCCCAGTAGCTGTAGTTGTATCCTCTAGAATTGTTGCGACAATTGCTGGCACCAGCAACAAAACTCCTGCAAATTGTAAAACAAAACCCAGATTACCTAAAACTGCTTTTACTGGGGGACTTAAAAGACGTGGAGCAATTGCCGTTGCTTCTCTTATTGCATTTGCAATAGATGTTTGAAAGATCATTCCTATTACTTGATTTTTCTTTGATAGGACAGGGAGTTTTCTAATATGCTCATCTCTCATTTTATGAAGAGCATCTTGTAATGTTGCCTTTTCGTTAATTGTAATTAGTGGAGCACTCATAATGTCTTTTAATGTTGTAGTTTCGGCATAAACTGTAACATCGCTGACTTTACTTAGAATATCTTGGTCTGTTACAATTCCGACAGGAAGGTGATTTTCATCTGTAACGATAATGTCATCTGTTTCATAATGCTGTAGCATCCTTGCGGCTTCTCTAGTTAGAGTTCTTTGACTAAGAATTAGGACATCCTTGTCCATGTATTCTGTCACATATTTGCTAAGAACATATGATACTGCCTTTTCAGGATTTGTCGACATTAAGCTACCCATAGTTGGGGATTTTAAATAATTTGGGGTTACGCAACAGAAATGATCGTTAAAAAATTCTTAACCATTTTCATTCTGAGTGTTTGATCTCAAAAATTTGCTATCTTTATAAGGATTGAAACTGAAATTTATGCGTAATAACATGGACATAGGTCAAGCACAAGAAGCAGATTATGACTCTGTCAAAATCGATTATGTTGGTTTTGTAGATCCTTATGCTGTTGAAGGTATGGTCATTCTAAAAGCAGATGATGGAAAGGAGTTTCACATGAGGGCTTTTTCTGGTGAAGTTGCAAGACACATCTCTAGTTTTGGAGAAACAGACGGTGAACCTGCACCATCAATTTACAAGATGATTGAGGAAATTTGTGAGGAAAATGAGCTGGTTCTAGTTAAAGTAAAAATTTATGAAAGCGGAGAAGTGCTTAGGGCCAATCTGTACTTTACAGGTAAAAAAGACCTTGTACTTCGAAACTATAGGGCATCAGATGCCATGGCGCTTGGGGCCTACTATAACATCCCAATTCTTGTAAGAAAGAACTTACTCAAAGAAAGTATGGAAGCTTGATTCATTTTAATTTCTAATTAGAATGGTTTTTCTCATAGTATATTTGTAAATTATCATGAAAGAACAAGAACAGATTATGGATAATCTTCTAAATGTTGATTTGGAGATTATTGATACTATTCGAGAATTACAAAAGGAAAATTGGAATTCTGATTCACTAAAACACCAAGTAGAGGATTTACTTAAAATTCGAGATGAGATGGTAGAAAAACTAATGTCATTTAACGGCGATGAACATCAATGTGATTGTGGCCATGATCATCATGAGTGATCAACTCTCATCAAAAAAATTCTCTGGAAACATTTTCTTAATTTTATCTAATTCTGATAGATATCTGTTTATCTTTAATTGAAACTCTTTGATTTCATCAGTTGATGCCTCTTTCATCTTTGTCTCCAAATCTGAAATTTTTTTTGATAATGTTTTATACATTATAGAATATTCTGGGAATTTTTCAGGCAGTTTGCTCAATTGATAAGTTAAATATTCATCTCATTAATACTAGTTATGAAATTCCTCTTTTTGTCAATGATTGTAATTTTATCCAGTATGGGTGTGGCATATGCTGAATCTGTAACTGCAAATGTTTCATCTGAACCTAAAAAACATCTTGTAGATGAACAAATTATGATAATGGCTGACGTGTCAAATAATCAGGACATTTCTCAAAATTTTGCGTATATTACTCAAGTAACAAATGATCAAGGCGTTGTAATTTCACTATCATGGTTAACTGGGTCACTATCTCCTAGACAATCACTATCTCCTGCACAATCTTGGACACCTACAGAATCTGGTAATTTTACAATCCAAGTCTATGTTTGGGAGAGTATCAATAATCCGGATGCTCTTTCTCCACCCTTATCTATGGCAGTAACAGTTCATGACCATAATTCCTAAGTAAAATAACGCTTCATAATTCGGCAAACTCATCATCTATCAGTTATAGCTTAGTTTGTTGGTTAATCATCAGCAATTAAAATTATAATTTGAATGGTATATTTTTATCGTAAATTATTGAATACTAACCTTTTTGATAACCACATAGATAATTGAACTATGGTGAATTTTGAAAAAATCTATCAAAAGATTGCATTGAAAGTAATTCAGAGATGTCATGGGGCAATTAAAATCACAAAACACGGAAAAATCTTAGAAGTATATGATACAAAACGTCACATCTGGAGTAAGGGATTAGCTGGGTTGATTATAAAAGAAGAATGTAAGTTGGCAAATCTTCGAGAATGGGAATTTGCAAATGTTAGAAGTTATGTAATTAAAGAACTTCTAGACAAATCTGATTAGTATTCTACTTTTCGAATCAAGTGAGGTTCTTTTAGCATTATAGAATCATCATTTCTTGGTGATAATTCAACTTGTCTCAAATTATGATTTGTCACTACAATCAGTGCTTCACAGCGATTGCATAGGATTGTTTTACCGTCGGATCTTTCCTCTCTTATCAAATCTTTTTCAAGTCTGTCTTCTTTCTCACAAGTAGGACAAAGTCTTGGTTCTTTTGATATTATGATTATCTCTTTTATGAAAATTGTTCTTCCCATTAGTGCCTCTCAAGATATGGCTGAATAGGGTTTACTAAGAATTACTATTGCTTGAATCATTTTTTTCATCACTGTCTTTCTCTGACTCTTTGAGATATTCTTTGTAACATTTTAATGAACAGAACTTTACATTATGTCCAAAAAAAACTTCCCCACATTGAATGCAATCCATTTCTTCTATTATTGAATGGACAAATCTGTTTTTAAGGTATGGTGTTTTTTACTATTGCTGGTAATTTGTAGCGCTAATTGGCATCCAGCAATTCCATCTCAAACATCAAACCGTTTTAATTATTTGAGACAAAACGTTGAGTATTCAATATATTTCTCAATCTAGCCAATTAACAAAAAATTAAAGATGTCAGAGAAAATATGCCTTTGTATTTGTCATATGCATTTCTTGATGATGTCATTTACAGCCTTTGAATAGCTGTAATTGGAATTTTCTTTTTGCATCTTTTTTGCCTGTATGACTCTGATCTTTTTGTCTAGTTCATCTGAAATCATAATTGTGACTCTTCTTGCCATGTTATGAATTTCTTAATTTCTGTATTTATGGGATGAACTATTTTCCCACTAGTGCCAAAATAAAAACTAGATCTGTATTAAAAAAATTACAATAAATTTAGAAATATGATAAAATATTTCATACTAAATGTTAAATACTAAAATCTCTTATACAAATTGATGTCGTTAGTTGTAAAATCTGGCGATTAGTGTGCGCAGCCCCGCAGAACAAAAAAGGCAATCAAACGTTTAACGCTTGACCACGAGAGGGAATCTCTCAAGGTTCTGCAGTTTGGGGTGCGCCTTTTCATTTTCTTATTTCCATCTTTTGATGATTTCTATCTCGGCCATAAATTTCTGAAAAACTACAATGAGACCAATAACTAATAATTTTATTTCTAACTCTGTGATTTTTTTTATGTAACTATTTCATCAAGACGTCCTTCTTCTTGGGCACGCTTTATCTCCATTGCAATTCTTCTACCAACTCCAAAAGTCTGACCATATTGATATTTTGTATATGGACTAGTAGTTGCCACTATTGGATTTCCAGGAACTCGTAGAGACACATCATAAACAATCAACTCTAAATCCTTTGTAATTACACTCTGAAGTGAGAATGGCCCTATTATTCCAGGGGCGTATTCTTTTTTGACTGCTGCAACAAATTTGTCCCCCATCTTGATTACTTTTTCAAGTAATGATTCTCTGATACTTGCAGGTGTGTGTCCAACCTCTATATTTTGTAAATCTACATCAATGTCTAATTGTTGTTTTGCAGGAAGTGCATTGTAATCGTGAATATTTGTTTGTAATCTTCTTTCTATTCCGATAAAATCTACTTGGTCTGATATTGGAGTGTGGAAGAAATTAAAATTCATGTATGTTCCAATTGCTAATTCTTCTATACTTGCTTTTTCTAAGTCCTTTCTAGCAATTACTCCCTGCTTAATTTTTGCCTCTGATTTTTCTTTGTAATCTTTGTAAGATGAAACAGTAAAGAATGCTCTCTCAAGTGGTCTCTTTTTTTCTTGCACTTTTACAATGGATGGTTTGTTGATTTTTTTGGGATCTTTAAATAATTTTGGGTATTTTATTCGAGCTTTTTCTAAAAGATAATACTGTCCTTTTTTTGCAGTTCGTTCCTCTGCTTGGAATAATTTTCTGTTTCCAAATATTGGTACTTTAAATGAATTCTCAATTGTTTTGTATCCTAAGTAAACAGTGAGTGATCTGTGCGGAACGATAATTGTATTGCTATCGCGTAACATTTTTTGATTTTTGGCAGATGCCATTTCCTTAAATTTATTTAAAATGATTATCTCATCGGCAATTCGCCCAAATCTCTGATATGGTCCCTCTCTTCCTTTTTGACAGAAAACCTTAGTTTGAAAATCTTCGTCTTTTGCACCATCCATTACTTCAAGTGCTGAATGGCTTCCTAGAACTCCTATTTTGACATCAGAGTAATCGTTGACTATATTCTTAATCTCAGAAGTTTTAATCACATTTTCTCTATATGAGAGGATCTAATATAGCTAATTTTTGATTTTGGAGATCGGAATCATCGCAAGATTTTATTCAATAGACTTGCAAAATAACCTGTGCTGTATAATTTTGAATTACAAATGTTGGGAGTGATATTGCTTACAGCAATGGTTGCTGGAGGAATCTCTGTGTGGATAAAGCGAAGAAGAGAGCAAAAAGAATTGGATACAAAATCTGAAAATGATGAGGCTCAAAATGTATAGTGCCAAGTGTGTATTGTCATCTAATACATAAAATACAGCAAGAACCAAGATTCTTTGTGAAACTAATAATTGGTATTACAGGTAGTACGGGAGTAATCTATGGAATTAGAATGCTTGAGACTCTGAAGAAACTAAACATTGAAACTCATCTAATAATGTCAGAATGGGCAACAAAATGCATTGCAATGGAGACTGAATACACTGCAGAGCAAGTAAAATCTCTTGCAACGACTGTTTCTGATGAAAAAAATATGGCCTCAAGTGTTTCTAGCGGAACTCACAGAGTTGATGGCATGATAATTTCACCTTGTAGTATGAAGACATTGGCTGCAATTGCAAATGGATATGATGATACATTGATGGCAAGAGCTGCTGGGGTAACAATTAAAGAATCTAGAAAATTAATTTTAATGGTTAGAGAAACTCCCTTATCTGCTATTCATCTTGAAAACATGTTAAAATTATCTCGATTGGGAATTGTAATTTTACCTCCTGTAACTGAATTTTATACTAAACCAAAATCTATTGACGATATTGTAAATCATGGTGTTGGAAAATGTTTGGACCAGTTTAACATAGAGCACGATTTATACCCTCGATGGGGTTCTTTCTAAAATAGTATTGACAAAGTTCTCTCTAGAAAAAACAATTAATGCCGATAGGGATTTTGTTTTTGAGATTTTTTCAAATTATGAAAATTATCAAAAAATATTTCCTCAACATTTTCCATCAATTAGAATTCGCTCTGTTAGAGAAAATGTTGCAGTAGTAGAAGAGCATGTGAATCTTGGAGAAAAAGAATTAATCATTATGGCAAAACATGTGACTGAGAAACCTGTATTGCATGAAGTGTTTGTAATTGGTGGGGATGCAAAGGGAAGTGTCCTCAGACAGAAATTTGTAAAACTTGAGGAAGGCACAAAAGTAATAGTTGATGTTAATTTTAAACTGAAAGGAAAATTCAAGATTTCTCGTCTTTTTGGGAGAAATAATCTCCAAGAAGATTATACTAAAATTTTAGATGATTTTATAAAAACTGCTGAAAACTAGTCTGATTTGACTTCTTTATCTTTGAAATCTTTGAGTTCTTTTTCACCCTCAATTTTGCCCTTTTCAAATTCCCCTTTTGCCTTACCAAAAGTTTTGGCAAGCTCTGGGATCTTTTTTGCACCAAAAATGAATACAACTGCTATGATTATGATGAAGATCCATTCTTGACCTGCAATGAAATTTGCTAATCCCATTCCAAACATTATGTATCTAATTGATCAAATTTGGATTTAAGTGTTCAACTTTTTGCGTTCCTTACGCTCAATTATTATCATGCCTGCGGCATACAGGGCAATCATTGGACCTGCAATAAACCACATTGTAACTCCACTTCCATCAGGAGTTATCACTGCTCCGAAGATCACAATAGCAACAATTGCATATCTGATGTTTTTCCTCCAAAAATCTGAATCTACCATTCCTGATACTGATATGGCATACATTACAAGTGGAAGCTGAAACGAAAATCCAAAAGCTAACAAAAATTGTAATACAAAAGTAACAAAATCTATTACATTAAGAAATGTAACTAATCCTGCAGATTCTCCATACCTATACAAAAAATCCAAAATATATGGAATTACAAAATTATATGAAAAAACACATCCTGCAATAAACAAACCTAAAGCTGGAAGTGTTATACTTCTGCTAACATTAACTTCGTTTTCTTTTAGTGCAGGTTTGATAAACCCCACTAATTCTTTGATAATTACTGGCATCCCAACAACAATCCCAACTAGGGCTGCAATGTATACTTGAGCAAAGAAAGCTTGTCCCGGGGCAGTTTGAATTAACTGTACATCTTCTGGAACAAGATTTAGTTTCATATGGTTTGTTATTTGTGCTGCTATGTTGTTTAGTGGTTCAGGTGTTGGATAGTAAAGAGTAATCGTGTCTAATTGAAATGCTTGTGCATGAAAAGTTAGAATGAACACAGTTATGATTCCAATGATTAACACAATTCGTAATAATCTCTTTCTTAATTCTTCAAAGTGCTGATTGAATCCTTCCAATTCAGACATTGGATCACTATGTCTTTTATGCTATATCTATATGCCGGGAATGGGTAGTAGTTTAGCCTCTGGGAGCCCAGCTGCTTTAAGTTGTTCTGTCGTCAAATCCTCAAACTCTAAAGAAATAATGGCCTTTGTGTTGAATTTTGTTTCCATCTCTTTTGCCAACTCTCCGATGTCTTTACTAGCGTAGATTTCTTTTGAGCCTTTCAAAATTATTCTATCTCCTTTTTCCATCTCTTTTCCGTTAAATTTTCCTTGAAGGAAACTAGTGATAGAAGGGAGTTCTTTTCTATCGATATTGTTATGAAAATAACAAATTCCTTTTACTGATTCATAATCATAGGCTGTGCCTTTTCTATACATGAATACTCCAATAAAGTGAGCCTCATCTTCAGGTTCTCTGACACATTTGATCTCCCAATTTAGTAACTTGCTTTGATCATAATCAAATTTATCCATCTCATCTGCTGTAATCTTCCAATATCTTGATCTTGCCATGGTTTATCTCTGATAATCAGCTATAAATTCCAATATCTATCAAATGAACTCATAGACCCCTTTTATATCAAAAAAGGCAAATTATTTCATGGGAAAAAGAATCACTGTTGTTCTGAATGCAACTAATGTAGAAAAACTTAGAACTATTCAGGCCAAAATGATCAAAAACTCAAACAAATCTGTCAGTTTTTCACATGTGTTGAATTCAGTTGTTACTGAAGGCCTAAAAAAATTCAAAAATTAACAACACAAAGAAAATTAGTATATGATATTACTATTTCTAATTAGATGAGACCAAATCAAACTAACCCTTTCTTTCCAATTGAAATTGATGATTATCCTAAACTCTTTGATTTTGTTTTAACTGTAAAAGGATTGGAATATTTTCAGACTTTGAAAAGAAAATATCTTTTACAAAAGGATATGACGCAAGATGAATGCAATAAACTTCGATTACTTTATGTCTATTATGCTACAACCAATAGAAACCCTACTGAAGTTTTTGCATGGCAGGATATTTGTATCGCCCTTGATGAAAAAGGAATTATTGAAAAAAACATGTTTCAGTCAAAAGAAGATTTGAAAGAAAAGCACCTGATCTTATCTAATCCATCATACCAGTCTGGATTGTACAGAAAATACACTGAATTTGTTAAAGAACAAGTAAATTCAAAGTAACCGATTCCGGGCAGAAAAAGTTTCAACAATACATGTCCTCAGAATCGGATACCTGACTAGACTTACAAAATAAGTATAAAAATACAAAATTATTCGGAAGATAGATTAACCACATTCTAAACTTGCAAATTAACAATGACTAACTTTATTGTTAATGTAACAATTGAGAATAAACCTGGAATTAGTGATCCTGAGGGAGAAACAATTCTAAATGATCTGGTGCTAAAAGGCACTCATAAAACTGTCTCAAAAATTAAAACTGCAAAGATGTTGAAATTTACTATTAAAGAAAAAGACAAAAAAACTGCACAGTCAAAAATTCAGCAAATCTGTGATGAACTTAGAATTTACAATCCTATGGTCAGTAAAGTGTCATTTACTTGTATTGAAGAATAAAGGTCTTGAAAAACTAGATTTCTTAATTTCCCTTCAAACCAATTGATTCAGATAACTCTACACTGTGATCTTTACCTTCTTTCTCTTCTGGAATTTCTGGTTCTTCAGTGAATATTTTCTCTATTATTCCCCATCCTGCCATTTGCAATTTTTCTGCAGTAGATGGAGTAACACATGCTGCATCACCGGAGATTCGAATCATTAGTGTAAATCCTGTTTTGCATGTTACATCTTCAGCTGCTATTCCTTTTGCCATTTGTTTTCTTGGAGAATCTATCCCTCCTGAAATATTGGTTTCAAGGTTGTCATTCATGCTTACTTCTTCTGTTACTTGGGCAAATGACATTGTAGGAATGATTCCAATTGACAGTATTAATGGAATTAGCGCTAAAACGAAGACTCGCACATTTAACCCTGTAAATTACATGAATAAAACAATGTCTGTTTTTTACTAGATCTTGTAATTGTAAAAACTGATCTAAAATGAGTCTTATTCTGACTCGATTCAAATTAAATATCGCTAAATGATCATAGAGTTGTGAAGGTTGGAGTTGTAGTTTTTCCTGGCAGTAATTGCGATCGAGATATGTATCATGTTCTAACCGATGTCTTTCATCTGAATGCTCAATACTTTTGGCATGAAAAGGGACTGCCAAAAAATATTGATGCAGTTATTTTACCTGGAGGATTCTCATATGGTGACAGACTCAGAGCAGGAGTGATAGCAGCGCATAGTCCAATCATCAAAGATGTCCAAAAGATGGCTAAAAAAGGAATTCCTATCTTAGGTGTTTGTAATGGATTCCAAATTCTTGTAGAGGCAGGCTTACTTCCAGGTGTTTTATTGAAAAACGAATCTTTGAATTTTATGTGTCAATGGACTAATCTAATAGTTGAAAACAATAAAACTCCATTTACAAATCAGTTTAAACTTCATGAAAAAATTCCCATCCCAATAGCTAATGGTGAGGGAAGATATTATGTTGATAAAGACACTCTAAAACAAATAAAGAAAAAAAATCAAATAGTTTTTAGATACAGTCAGATTGTTAACGGTTCTACAGATAGAATTGCAGGTGTCTGCAATGAGGATGGAAATGTTGTTGGCATGATGCCACATCCAGAAAGAGCTACCGAGTCTGAAATTAACCCAATTGATAATAAACCATCTTCGCGAATCTTTGAATCATTACTAGTTGAAATGGGTGTCAAAAATTGAGTTTAGAATCTCAAGAACTAGACGAACTTAAATCAAAAATTGGCAGAGACCCAACTTCGACTGAGTTGCAAATTGTAGCTGCTGAATGGTCTGAGCATTGCTCGTACAAATCCTCAAAGAAACATCTCAAAATGCTTCCAATGAAAGGTCCACTTGTAATTACTGAAAAGGGATATGATTCAGGAGTATTGGATGTTGGTGGTGGGTATGTTGTCACTGCTCATATTGAGAGTCATAATCACCCATCTGCAGTAGAGCCCTATGGAGGAGCTGCAACTGGAGTAGGTGGTGTAATTAGAGACATTCTATCTGCTGGAACTAGACCTATTGCAATCTTTGATGGTCTACGTTTTGGAAATATAGAAAAAGATCAAAACGCAAGATGGTTATTCAAAAACGCTGTAACTGGAATAGCAGATTATGGTAATTGTCTTGGAATTCCAACAATCGGGGGAGAAGTTGAATTTGATGATTGTTATCAAAATTATGCACTAGTAGATGTTGCTGCAGTTGGTTTTGGCAAAAAAGAGAATTTGATTAAAAATCATTCAAAGAAAGGTGAT
>JBFIEJ010000023.1:0-17419 GCA_041603475.1 Candidatus Nitrosopumilus sp.
AAGTGGCGATTATGTCGCATTATGGGAAGTAATTCCTGTAGTAGCAGAAATCCTTACTTCTTGATCTTTTAACATCTTTTTTTCTTTTTATTATCTTAATGAATTATATTCCGTAGCTCTATTTCGTATTTTATGGGATTTGACGATTCAGTATTAATTTGCGATGAAGTCGATCCTATTTTGAACAAAGTTCTTGTAGATAATGGCTTGAAAGTTTCCTACGAGCCAGAAATCACTGCTGAACAAATTCTTGAAAAAATTTCAAATTTTAATATCATAATTGTCAGAAGTAGAACCACAATCACTAAAGAGATGATTGAGAAAGCAGATAATTGTAAAATTATTGCACGTGTTGGAGTTGGTTTGGATAATGTTGATCAAGAAGCTGCAAAAGCAAAAAACATTCGTGTAATTAATGCCGTAGAGGGTGCAATGAATGCAGTAGCAGAATTAGTTTTAGGTCTAATGTTATCTCTTGCACGGCAAACAACAAGAGGTGATAGAGCTATTAGAGATGGTAAATGGCTCAAAAAAGAATTGAAAGGAACTGAACTTAAAGGAAAATATCTTGGCATTATTGGTTTAGGAAATATAGGAAAACGATTGGGTAGATTAGCAAGAGGACTTAATATGAATATCATTGGATATGATGTAGTCCCAATTGATGAAGAGTTTTCAAAAGAAGTTGGTTTGATGAAAGCAGATTTGAATACTCTTTTACAAAGTTCTGATTATATTTCAATTCATGTTCCATTGTTGGATTCAACATATCACTTGCTTGATGCAGAAAAAATGTCTACCATGAAAAAAACTGCAAAAATCATAAACACTTCAAGAGGTGGTGTTGTAGATGAGGATGCACTTTATGAAGCACTCAAAAATGGAACACTGGGAGGAGCTGCCTTGGATGTATTTGAAAAAGAACCTGCAATTGGAAACAAATTGGCCGAACTTGATAATGTAATTTTAACACCTCATATAGGAGCCCAAACTAAAGAGGCTCAATCTTTGGCTGCAAACGTAATTGCTGAAAAAATTATTCAGATACTTCGAGGCGTAATCTAGATTTTCTAATTATTTCTGCATTAAGTATAAAAATAACTAAAAAAGCTTGACTCATACGTGATTAATTATCATCTCATTCTTTTTAACGTCTATTTGGAGGTTAACATATCGTGTTGAATAGTTACGGTATGGATAAACTACAGTCTGAAAAACTAAGACATCTTCCTAATGTTAATTCTCTTTTGAAAATCTCACTTGGATTAATTTTCTTTACTATAATTTCAACGGCTCTAGTTTATGCAGAGACCATCTCAGTTAATGTTGATGGAACTTCATATGATGTTGAATACACAGTTACTGGAATGACTGTATCTGCAATGGAGGCAGACACTGATTTTATTTCATTAATCTTGGCAGTAGAAGTAACTGACTCTCCTGGGGTTTTAGATATTACCTTTGAGCGAACCTTTTTTGATTCTGTCTTTGAAGGATTAGATGATGATTTTATTATTTTAGCAGATGGTGATGAACCTGATTTTTCAGAAATTGAAACTACTTCTCAAAGTAGAACACTAAGTATTGAATTACCTGCTGGAACCGAAGAGGTTGAAATAATTGGTTCTGCATTTGGTTCTGCTCCAACTGAAGAACCAACAGAGACTCCAACTGAAGAACCAACTGAAGAACCAGCTGAGACACCAAAACCAGCTGAGACACCAAAACCAGCTGAGACACCAAAACCAGCTGAGACACCAAAACCAGCTGAGACACCAAAACCAGCTGAGACACCAAAACCAGCTGAGACACCAAAAACACAATGTGGTCCTGGAACTATTCTCAAAGATGGTGCATGTGTCTTAGATGAAAGATGTGGTCCTGGAACTATTCTCAAAGATGGTGCATGTGTAATTGATCCTGCATCTCAAACTTCAAGCAAACCTACAGCAGGAATGGGCAAACAAATGATTATGGGAGTTGTAGCAGCATTTGTTATTGCTGGAACTGTTGGATTGATTTTAGGGATAATGTCTAAAGCAAGTAAAAGTTCAAACTAATTACAAGACAAATCTTCAGCATTCATTATTTTATCAAATTCAAATCCTGAAATTTGAGTTGTAGTTTCAAAAGGAATTATTCCTATAATTGGGGTGCTGGTGCGTATTACTACTATGAGTTTACTGGGATCAAGTCTGATATCTCCACCATCAAACTCAAAATCCAATGTCATAAACATATGCTGAGCAGTGGTGATTTTCTCTGATGAAAAAATTCCTGATTGAACTGCTGATGAGGCAGGATTAATTGTCAACGGTTCAACTGCAAATGAACCCACATTATCAGTATCATAGAATGTAATGACTTCAAATTTTTGAAATGTTACCCAAAATGGAATTGTATTACAAAATTCCATTTCTCCATGATTAGACATTGTGAAAAAAGAAAAATCTCCAGGACTATGCCATCTGTACTCTAATTGATTGATACCAAGAATACTTAGTCCTGAATAAACAAATGGAATAATGATTATTACTATTGCAACAATTGTAATGATTGAATATCTGTTCATATTTCAGCATCATTTGTTGTATGTGAAATTATTTTTTTATCAATTAGATAGTTTAATGCTTGAGTAAAATTTTCATCTGATATTGCTCCTTCAATCCACCAATACCCTACATTTTTTACCCATTCTGGAATTTTAATATTGTACACGTTTTCTTCATTAATATCAAATGGTATGATTATGAAATCACTTTCAACATATTTTTGAAATGCATCCATTAGAAATCCATCTGAAATATTTCCACTAAGCCAATTAGCTAAAATTGGTCTAATTACTTCGGGTAAACATTTTTTGTTTGTATCAATTAGATTAAACTCCACAGTATATTCTGCACCAGAATATTGAACATCTATGAAATACTTTCCTAGTGGAAAAATATCTTTTTGAAATGCAATTAATGATGGAATGGGGTTTTGTAAATCTGTAATTGAAATTGGAATTGCACTACTTCCTTTACCTGCTTCATCTCTTATGTGAATAATTGCAGGTTCACCTGTAACTTCTGACACCTCGATTGTGTAGAATAGTTTTTCACAATAACTGTATGTGATTTTTTCCATGTTTATTGAAACAGAAGGTGCAGCAAATGCTGTTGGTGAAGCTAGCATACTTGATGCAAAAATTAATGCCAAGATTATATTTCTGAATCTCATCTTTTTTCAAAAAATACTTGCTCAATAAAAATTCAAACCTGTTATGGGGAATCCTTTTTTAATAACTGTGAAGTACTTTAATTATCGAGTTTTCTGTGGATACAAACTCTTTGAGGTGTGGATTGCGAAGATCCCACTCAAGGACATTTTAATTGATTAGAGTTGCTTTGAAATCCTTGATTTACAGTTATTATAGGGGATTTTGATACGCACGATATGCCTAGTCATCAAGATAAGATGTGGATCGGACTTTGGAAAGAAAATGCTCCAGAACTACGTGAACGTGTAGTTGGATGGAGAAAACAAAATGCGGTTACACGTATTGAAAAGCCTAGTAGATTAGAACGGGCAAGAAGATTAGGATACAAAGCAAAACAAGGCATTGTTGTAGTTAGAATGAGAGTAGGTACTGGCGGTATGCGAAAACAAAGACCTACTGGTGGTAGAAGACCAAAACATCTTGGTGTAACTAGAATCAAAGCAGACGATAACATGAAGACAGTTGCAGAAAGAAGAGTTCTTGAGAGATATCCAAACTTGAAACTTTTGGGTTCATACTTTATCTATAAAGATGGAATGCATTATTGGTTTGAAGTTATCTTGGCAGATCCTCAGCATCCAAGAATTGCACAAGATAAAGAAATAAACAATCGAATTTCTCAAACTGCATAAATTGAAGATATTATTTTTACTTCCTCTAGTGTTTCTATTTGTAATCAGTCCTGTATTTGGACAATTATTGTCTGATACAACTGGATTGGTGAATAGATTGGATATTCAAACAGATGGACATACTTTTGAAGTTGAAACAGTTTCTAATTTTGATATTACAAACTATGAATTTGATTCAGATGAAAAAACACTAACCCTTTACATCAACAGCGGTTTGGAAAAAAGTCTGACTGATATATTAATACCTCGAAATCTACTAGATGGAAATTTTACATTTTATCTAAATGATCAAGAATTATTTCCAAAAGTTAGAAATAATGAAAAAATCTCCTTTGTTACGATGAATTTTACAGGAATTGGAAATCATACTCTTGCAATAATCGGTACTAATTATCTAACTGGATTGACTGAAAATAATGAAAATCTACCTGAAGAAACTGAAATCGTTTTAGAAAATGAAGAAAAAACTATTGGTGATTATGTGGGATGGATTGCAATTGTTGGCACTATCATTCTTGCAGCGATTCTACTTATTATCATTAAAAAAAGAAAATAAGAATGGATAATCCAAAAATTGCTTTAATTAGTGGATTTGTAATTGTTGCAGCTTTATCAGTTGCTCTCGTTTTGATAAGGTGATCTAGTCTTCATTAATTAATTTCTGAATCAATGCATCGATGTGATTTGATTGCCCAAAGGATACATCTCTGAGAATTCCTTTTCTGTCTACAATAATGGCAGAAGGTGTACCTTGTAGAGCAAATTTTTCAAATGTTTCAGCAGAATATTCTTTTGATTTCATATAGTCTTTGACTCTTTGTATTATTTGATTCCTATAATCTTCAGGCTGCGAATCAAATTCTGGAATTTGAGGATAGATAAATTGCATAATTTTTTCTTGACTGATCTCACCTGATGTCTTTACCAGATTATCCATTCCTAAAGGAAATGGAATTTTATAGTTTAGCTTGTTTCCGTCTTTTAATTGTCCGTACATTGCAAGTGCGCTTTTTGTCTCACCTATTACCTCGCCAGTTTCTGCAAGAAGCTTCAAATTTTCTAATGTATTTTTATCAAAATCCTCAAATGCAGTAGCAAGACCTAGAACTCTAACTCCCTCATCTTTGTATTTGTTGTAAATGTTAATCGCTTCAGGAATTGCATGCATGAAACATCCTGGGCAATTAACTTGAAAGACTTCAAGTAAAACAACATGATCTTTTTCTTGATCAAAATTTGTAGGAGCTCCTTGTACCCACTCTGATACTCCGAAATTAGGTGCTTTTTCACCAATTACTGCGCTCATAAAATACTGTCCTATTTTTTCCATTAAATACATAACTCTACAAATCTGGAATTTTCTCCGAGTAACCTAATATAGGACACAAAAAATTCCAAAACAAATTGCAGGCAGTAACTGATGATAGATTAGCACTTTTTGCTGAAATGGAATCTAAATATGAACAAAAAGATACCGAGTATTTTGTATCTCTATTAGAGCATCCTGATTATGTTGTTAGAACAAGAGCTACATGTATTCTAGTTGATTTTGGTGGGGAAGATAAAATTCCATTTATTGCCAAAGTTTTGAAAAATGATGAAAATGAATTGGTTCGACATGAAGCCGCATTTTCATTAGGCCAGATGTGTTATTCTAGTTCAGTACCTCCATTAATTGATGCAACACTAAATGATCCTAGCATGTTTGTAAGACATGAGGCCGCAATTGCATTGGGAGTAGTGGGAAATAAAGAAGCAAAGGATACGTTGCTAAAAGCCCTAAATGATCCTGATAAACCAGTCGTCGAATCTGCAATAGTTGCATTATCTAATATTGAATTTATGGAAAAGTTAAGTAAGAACGAAAAGTTTGCAAAGTTAACAGGTGGATGAGATGAATTTTTCTTATGGCGTAATAGCAGCAGTTGGAGTTTTAGCAGCAATCTCATTAGGATTTATTGCAGCAGATCCTAGCGACATAATTGAGCCAAGAGTAATTCCTACTATGGAAAAACCGACTGCTTGTACAATGGAGTATGCACCTGTTTGTGGTATTGATGGTAAGACTTATGGTAATTTGTGTATGCTAAATGCTGCTGAAATTAAATTTGTTCATAAAGGAGAATGTGGTGTTATTGATCCAATTGTAAAGCCAAGAGTTACACCTGAAGATATTCCAAAAACAGAACCAACTATGAAGCCTAAATCCGAAATGAAATCTGATGCTTTGCCAATGTCTTTAACAATTTCAGTTGCTGAAGGCTCTGGGGCTCCAGGATGTGAAGCAACTAACGAATGTTATTTGCCATATGAGGTTTCAGTTGCAGTTGGTGCAACAGTGACTTGGAGTAACGATGATTCAGCAGCACATACAGTAACAAGTGGAACACCATCTGAAGGAAATGATGGAATATTTGATTCAAGTTTGTTTATGTCTGCTACAACTTTTGAATTTACATTTGATAAAGCAGGAAAATATGATTATTTCTGTATGGTTCATCCTTGGATGACTGGAATAATTAATGTTGAAGAATCTCAAGTTATGGTAGAAAAACCAGAACCAAAGATGGAAGTAAAACCAGAACCCAAGATGGAGACAACTCCGGAACCCGTATCTGAACCAAAACCCGAACCCAAGTCTATGACTTCTATTGTCTCAATCCCTCCTGGAACAGCTGTCCCTGGATGTGAAGATAGTAATTCTTGCTATTTGCCTTATGAGATTACTATATCGAAAGGAACCACTGTGATTTGGAGTAATGATGATTCAGCAGCCCATACAGTAACCAGTGGAAATGCAAAAGCAGGTACTACTGGTGTATTTGATTCAAGTTTGTTTATGGCAGGCTCTACTTTTGAATTTACATTTGATAAAGTAGGAAAATATGATTATTTCTGTATGGTTCATCCTTGGATGACCGGTCTTGTTAATGTAAACTAGATTGCTATAACTTTACTTCCTTGTTCAGATGATTCAAATTTGTAAATTCTTTCGACTGTAGAGTCTTCAAATATCTCTTCATCATGTGTTATGATCAAAAATTGCATTGGATTTTCAGCATTTGAAATATCTGATAATTGAGATAGTACTCCTACAAGTGATTTTTTTCTCTCAGCATCAAGGTGTGTTGTGGGTTCATCAAGTATCATGAGATTCAGATTTGATGCGCCCAAAAGACTTGCCATGCCTAATCTTAAGGCTAGAGCGACACTTACTTTCTCCCCTCCACTAAGTGATTCTAGTTCTAAGATTTCTTTCTTTGAATAACATGTAATTGATATGTCTCTTGCTTTTTCAGATAATGTGATTCTTTGAATTTTTGTATTTAGTAATGTTAGATATTCTGAAGATTTAATTGATATTGTATTTAGCGCCCATGATCTTAAGCTTGTTGCAACAGGACCATCTCTGCTAAAGATATTTGTTTGAATCTCATCAAGCTTTGTAACATACTCTTTAACAATTCTTAATTCTAAAATTGCACTCTTTATTTTTTTGATTTGTTCTTCTCCTTTGGATATTTTTTCTAAAATTGCCCCAATTTTCTGATCAATGAGGGAAAGTTCCATTTGTTTTTTGTTTGCTAGTTGTTTTAGCTTTGTAAATTCTTGTTCATTGAATCCTTTTGTTTCTTCTTCTAGTTTTGAAATATTTTCAAAAATCATTTTTGTATGAGAGTCTATCTGTGATATCTCTAAGATATTTCCATTGGCTGCTGGTATTTTCTGTTTTTTTGTTTCTACATCCTCTTGAATTTTCTTTAACTCTTCTTTAGTTTCTATTGCGTAAGCTCTAAGTGTTGCTTCTGCATCCCTTGCATTTTGTAGTTTCTCTGAAAACTCTCTTCTTTTTTGATTATATACGTCTCTTTCTTTTTCTTTAGAAGTTATTTTTTCTTTTAATGATTCAATTTCTTGGTTAAGGTGTTCTTCCTGAAAGAGTGGATTTAGTTTTTCAACATATGAATCACAAACTGGGCATTTGTTATCTTTTAGTTGGAGTTTTGATGCAAGCAGTAGTTTTTCTTTTAATGATGCAATCTTATTTGTCATTTCTTGAATATTTGATAGTGTGTCTTCAATTGCCTGCTCTACTTTTTGAATTTTAGATTCCAGGTCATTTTTTAGACTGGCAGGCTCAAAACAGCCTTCACATTCACGTATTTTACGCTCATTTTTACTAATTTCTTGTTGAATTTCATGAATTGCTTCTTTTGCATATTGTACGATCTCTTTTTTTCTTAATTCCAATTGGTTGATTTTATCAATTTTTGGAGTCTCTATCTCTATCTCTTCTCTTAGTTTTCGAACTTCAGTTTGTAATTTTAATTGGTCAGATTCTAATTGATTTTTTTCAGGTTTTGCGTTTTCAATTTCTTTTTGATATCTATTCAAATCCTGTGATAAAATTTCAATATGTGTATCATCATATCCTACCTTCTCTCTAATTCTTCCACGAAATTCTTTATTGACTATTTTCATAGATTCTGATGCTACATCTAGTTTGTCAATACCTATTATTGCATTGAGTAATTCTTTGAATTCTTTTGGCTTTGCATTGATTATTGCATTTAATTCTCCTTGTTGAACGATTGATGCAATCTTTAATTTCTCAAAATTAAGACCAATTGTTTTTTCAACTTCATGAGTCATTGACTCCCCAAATTGTTTTCTTTCACCTGCAGCAATTTCAATAATCTCATTATTTCTAATTTTAGAAAATTTTGCAGCGAGATTTCCTTTACTATCTATCTTTCTTACTGCTTCGTATTGTTTTCCATTAATAGAGAATCCTATTTTTGCAAATCCTTGATTAGAGCCTCGCTTAATCAAACTTTTATTAGATTTTCTTGTATGATGTCCAAATAATGCAAATGTTATGGCATCAATTATGCTAGATTTTCCTGCACCATTATCTCCAACAAAAACTGTAACTCCGTTCTCAAATTCTAATTTTGTATCTGCGTGTGCTAAAAAATCTCCTAATTCAACTGATGTGATCATTACTTTCTCTCCTTTTTGAAATTTTCAAAATTCTCAAGAATTATCTGAGATGCTTCTTTAATTTCACCTGATGTTAATACAGGGAGTAGTTCTTTAATTGCAAAACGTGCTGATTGCTCAGAACCTAAAATATCTGCTGATAATCTAAACATTTCATCATCGATGACATTAGGTTTGTCTAAAAATACGGATGAATCAGAAATTTGTTTTGTACTTATTCTCCAAAAACATCTCAGAACTAACGAATTTAGTCTTGCAATTTGTGCCTGAATGTGGTCAGTTTCTATATTTTCTCCCTGTATTTTTACCTCCACAATGGGTTTTTTCTTAAAATCTGCTATTTTCTCTGCAATCTCATCAATTGTTTTTGATAATTCTTCATACTGTGTACTAAAAGAAAACTGTGGTCTGGTATCTAGTTCTACCCAAGTTGGGGTTGCCTCTTTACTGGAAATATCTACTTGAAAGAATCCCTTCTTTGTCTCTTTAATCCCTTCACTTGTTGTGGATTCAATAGATCCAGGATATGCAATTGGTCCATTTAGATGATTAAATTGCTTTATGTCTTTGTCATGAAGATGTCCCATTGCATAATAAGTAAATTTTTTTGGTAAATCTGTGGATTGGATCTCTCCTGCAAACTTGTTGAATTCTGTAACACCTTGATGCAAAACTAAAATTTTATGTCCAGAATGATTCTGTGCAATTTTGTCCAAGGCTGCAAATTTTTCTTCGTATTGTGGAATCTCTGCCTTTCTAATTTTGTCAAATCCTGCAAGAAGAATTCCTTTATAATCAATTGGGTTTCCTTGACCGATATATTTTGAAAATTCTAAATTATGATAAACATATGGAATTGGTGTCGTTCTAATCCTACTAATATCATGTTCTCCTAAAATAAAAAATGAATCTATGTTGTTTTGCTTTAAGCGTTTTAATCCATTTGCCATTTGAATAATTGCTGTCCCATTTGGATTAGGAGTATGAAAAATATCTCCAGCAAAAATCACAAAATCTACATGATCTTTAATTGAAATATCAATTGATTGATTAAATGCATCATAGACATCTTGTGCACGTTCTTCTGAACCATATTGTACTAATCCTAAATGTATGTCGGAAATATGTGAAAATTTCATCAGTCTAACAATAAATCTTTTTGAACAAGTCCTTGTGTTGATTCTACTGCCACTCCGTTCATCTTATCTGCATTTGCCCAAGCATTAACTGCACTTTGATCTGCTCCCATTATTTTCTCCTTTACTTCTTCAACATGAACCAAAGATGGTAGGTTCGTCCATTGTCCTACAAGGACGGCATCGCCTACATTAAGTGAAGTCAATTGAGAAATCAATTCACGACTGGTGGACTCTGTAGCTGAGGCTATTTGTCGCTGGTCGTCCTCTTGAATAATCTTCATAATTGCAAATGAACCCATTTGACTGAGTACATTAAGATCAACACTTCGTGGTCTTTGAGATACTATTCCAAGACCTAAACCAAATTTTCTTCCTTCTCTTGCAATTTTTGCAGCCCAATATTTTGCACTTGTGTCGTGATCTTTTGGAATGAATACATGTGCCTCTTCTATTATTACAAAAATTGGTGAATTAAAACGATAAATTCTCTCTCTCTTTGTTCTTCCGTGTCTTGCAATACTTGCATCTTTTCTATCTTTGAGTAACTGTTGCAAATAAAATGCAACAGCAACATTAGCTTGTTTTTCAGATAACTCTGAAATGTTCAGAATGTTAGTGCGTCCCTCTTTGATGAAACTAATTGGATCTCCCATATCTGGATCTAATATGTCCTCAAATCTCCTCTGAGCTTCATCAATGATATCTTGAACTCTATATGCAGAGGTTCGTATTTCTTTTAATTTTTTGTCTTCTGAATTTACAATAAAATCTACTTCGTTTTCTAATTTACTCCAAAACTCTTTTGATTCTTTGACTTGTTTTGTAAATGCCATTCTTAAAACTCGTTGTTGAACATTTGCACCGTCTCTAATTTCTAATACTTCAGAAAACTGATCTGCGTCTAATAATCTGGGATTTATTTTTGCGTCAATTACATTTATTCGCGGAATGTTTAATGATGTATAGTCATTATGATAATCAAAAATTATCACAGTGCCTTTTAATTTAGAAATTTGTTTTGTAACTAGTGATACAAGATTACTTTTTCCCATTCCAGTCATTGCCAAAATTCCTAAATGTCTTGAAACAATCTTGTCCAAATTCACTTTGGCATCAATTGTCTTATTTCGTAAAAGATTTCCTATCTTTACCCATCCTTCCTTTTTTGGACTAAAGATTTCTTCAAGATCTTGGTTGCTAGGTTGAGTGATCTCTGTGCCTGGAATTGGTGGAATTGCAGGAATAATGGATTGACCTCTTCTCAAATTTTCTAAAAATCCTAAAATTCCAATATTTGCAGTAAATGTTTTATCCCGTTTGTTAAGTTCTGCAATTTCAATACTTTCAGCAGCTTCATCAAAATTTCTAACATCTGTGAATGCTGCACTTGATACAGCTGATCGTTCCACTAGCCCAAGAATTTCCCCTTCATCTGTACCTATTTTGATATATTCGCCAACAGAGAGTGCCCTTGAAGTAATAGCTGTTACAACTGTGGGCTTTGATTCACCTATTACAAAACCTAAACTCAACCTAATACCTCTCTTGAACCGATCTCATTACTTAATCCTAACAAACTAACCATTTTTGCAAGTTCTTTATCAGATATTTTACAGTTATTATGTGCAAGTTTTAGTGCATATGGATATCCGCCTATACTGGTTTTGTATAGTTTGTTCATTGTTGATTTTATGTGGTTCTCATCATGTTGGTCACCTAAAAATTCAAGTTTGATTATTGGAGTGGAATCGCTCAATCTTACAAATGTTGAAGAAATAACTTTGTCTTTGCCGTATTTTCTTTCTACAAATATCTTACTGAATCCAGGACTTTTTGTTACATGATTATAATAAAAAATATCTCCTGCAAGAGATCCTAAATTTTCAAATTGTTTTTTTGTATTTGATGTCTTTGCAATGAAAATTACATTGTTTCTTTTCTTCATTGTTTTGACAACCATTGCATCTAGAGATGATTGTCTTGTCATAAATTGAGAATGGAGTGAACCATCCATTAAAACTAAATCTACTTGATCTACTGTTTTTTCACACGCATCAATTTCCATCTTACTTGCAATTCTTGATATATCATCAGCAGAACCAAGTCCTGAATCATGTAAATCTACTAGGATTTCGCCATCTGACTTTATTGAAACTGCTGTAGTTGCCCATAACTCAATTCCTTGAAATTTTGTATTGTTAAAGCTAGAATCAATCCCTGCCGTGATTACTTCTTCCTTTGTAGGCGTAAATTCTACCCAATTTTCTCTGGCTTTTTGCAAAATCTGCTCAAATTTGGGGCCCTTGAGAATTGATAACATCTTATCTCGATTAATTATTGCATCTTTGTAGACTGTATTGAGCACAACAATAGTTAGTTAGTTTGAATAAAATCTTTAGGTTATACTAAACTTTGACAAAACTGATCCATCAAAACCATTTATCCAATTCTACCTTTCAAAACAACTTTCTCATTATCTCCAGAAGGTGTACTTCTGTCAATGTATTTGATTTCATAAGAATCCCCAATGTGGATAACTTTACCCTCTATCTCTCTTGGAATTTTAATTTCAACCTCAAAGATGTTTGTGTTTGGACCTGTCTCTAAAAGATAACTTCTGTTTGCATCAAATTTTGGATTTGCAAGTGTGGTTTTAATTCCCCCTTTCACCTTAAACTCTAATTCAGATAATGGAATCTTATCTTCATTTTTTGAATCTCTGTTTGCATCTGGTTCATAAAGTCTAATAGTGAATTCCTGGCCAATTCGTGAACCTCCACTTGATTGAAAATTAGCATATGTGGTACTAAGAGCAAATGATTTGACTAGAGTTCTTTTTTCACCTGAATAATCTGATTCATCTAAATATCTAATCACTACAATATCCTCTTGAGTAATTGGTTTTCCATTAACTGTTGCAGGTAATTCTAATTTTAGATAAAACTGACCTGTATCTGGACCCGTCTCAATCATTTCTGAGGGACCATCTATTACCACTCCATTAATGGTAAATTCAAACAGCCCTTGAGTTGATACTGTTTCTGCGGCATTATGTGCAACATTCAGGTCTTGATCATTTATGTAGAAATTTACAATTGATCTATCTGATGCTGGAATTGTTTGAATTTCTTTTTGTGCAATTTGAATTGGAATTAAGTTCTTTTCAAGGTCTGTAAATTTTAAAGGAATTATCACCAAACCTCTTTTTTCCATCCTGTCAGCAGTTTCTGGTTTTACGCATGCTGCAAAACCATTTGTTCGAATTACTAACTCTAATCCCTCTCTACATTGAATATCTTCTAGTGAGACTCCTCTGTCTATCTGCTTTTTTGGAGATTCAAGTTTGGCATCTGCTGGAAATGCAATTGAAAATATTAAAAGTGAAAACAATACTGTAAAAACCAAATTTTGAATATTTTTCATGAATTGTAATTGTTTCTTTTAATTAAAAAAAGATTGAGTATGATTTGTTCTCAATAAAACCATGATTGAGAATTTCCTTTCTCCTTTTATTTGAAAAAAACTATTTTGTAAGTATGATTCCATATTTGTTGTTTGTTTCAGTTTTATTGCTTCCAATATCGGGATTTGCCTATGCAGAACACATCTTTAATCCTGAGGCGTTTGCACAATACCTTGACATTTCTCAATTAGAATCTGAAAAGGTAACTTTCACTTTTGATGATGTCTCTTATGATGTCTACTATGGATATCATGGAAGTCTTGATGCAATTGGCTCTGAATTTATTTACCCAACAATGTCTTCAATGAAAATCAATGAAGAGCGAAAATCACTTGAAATAGTAATGGAAGATGTCCCTGAAAAAACAGATTTTTGGGTTAGAGCACCAGAAGATGTCATTTATGCAGATAATGAAAAATTCACAGTACTAGTTGATGGTGTAGATACTGGGTATGATTTGATGAAATTTCCAAATGACTATGTAGTTGGTTTTATAATTTCACAAGATACCAAAAACATTGAGATAATTGGAACAAGAGTTATTCCTGAATTTGGAGCATTTTCACTTTTAATTCTGGTGGTTTCAGTTCTTGGATTGCTCTTTTTTACTAGAAAACTTACAATTGGACCCAATTTAACTAGAATTAATTAAGTGATATTTTCTAGTATACTTGCTTGAAACGAATAGGCTTGCTTGGTTGTGGTGCTATAGGTACACAAATTGCACTTGCTATTGATTCTGGAAAAATCCCTGCAACATTAACTCATGTATATGACTCATCAAAGGATGTTTCTTCCATACTGGTAGAAAAACTAACAAACAAACCTGAAATTGTTGAAAATTCCCATCTGTTATCCTCTAACCCCATTGATATCGTTGTTGAAGCAGCCTCTCAAAACGCAGTAAAAGATGTAGCATTAAGTGTATTGCAGAATAAGAAAGATTTGATGGTAATGAGTGTGGGTGCATTACTTGATGAATCTATCTATGATATTTTATCTGATGCTTGCAAAGATTTCAAAAAAACTATCTATCTGCCTTCTGGTGCGATTGCAGGTTTAGATGGGATAAAATCTATTAAAGATGAATTAGAATCATTATCAATTACTACTACAAAACATCCTCGTTCGTTAAAAGGTGCAAAATTTTTTGAAAATTCTGAAATAAATTTAGATGGAATTTCTTTGCCTACAAAAATTTTTGAGGGGACCGCAAAAGAAGCAGTTACATTATTTCCTGCAAATATCAATGTGGCAGCTTTACTTTCACTATCTGGTATTGGCAGTGAAAAAACAAATGTAAAGATTATTGCAGATCCTGATACTGATAAAAATACACATCATATTGAGGCAAGTGGAAAATTTGGAAAGATGACATTTACTATTGAAAATTTTCCAGATCCTAATAATCCTAAAACTAGTAGATTGGCAATTTTATCAGCTATCGAGACTCTGAGGAGATATTGCTCTGATGAGATTCAGATAGGTACGTAATATGGCAATAATTGCCACATTTGATAGTTTTTTAGAGAAATCTGGACTACTTCCCATTCTTTAAATCCCCTCAGATTCAATTTTTCATGTATCATGCTCGTACAACAATCTTCAAAACTCAAAGAAGAAATTTTGAGACTAAAGAAGGAAAAAGATGTGGTTATTTTAGCTCATAATTACCAAATTCCAGATGTACAAGATGTGGCTGATTTTACAGGTGATTCTTTAGGTCTTTCAAGACAGGCCGCACAAGTAGAACAAAAAACAATTCTGTTTTGTGGTGTGAATTTTATGGCAGAAACTGCTGCAATCATTAGTCCTCACAAGAAGGTCTTACTTCCAGATTTAGAAGCTGGATGTTCTTTATCTGATTCAATTACTGTTGATGAATTAAAAAACTGGAAAAGACAACATCCTGGTGCTATTGCAGTAGGCTATGTGAATACCACTGCTGAAATAAAGGCTGAACTTGATTATTGTTGTACATCATCAAATGCTGTTAATGTAGTAAAAGCAATTCCAGAAGACAAAGAAATTTTATTTTTGCCAGACATGTTTCTTGGTTCGTATGTTGCAAAAATGACTGGAAGAAAAAATATGCACATTTGGGCTGGTGAATGTCATGTACATGCCGGAATTACTCCTGAAGATGTTACAAAAAAGATTGAGTCAATTAAAGATGCAGAGTTTGTAATTCATCCTGAATGCAGTTGCACTACTCCAATGATGTATGATGTTGCAGATGGCAGGTATGATGACAAAAAAGTTTCAATCCTCTCAACTGAAGGAATGCTAAATCATGTAAATAAATCAAAATCAAAAAATTTTGTTGTTGCAACAGAGACTGGAATTTTATACAAGATGAGACAACAAAATCCTGGTAAAACATTCATTCCTGCATCTGAGCAAGCTGAATGTCAATATATGAAGATGATTACGCTTGAGAAAGTATATGATGCATTAGTAAATGAAAGAAATGTCATAACGGTACCCCCAGAAATTGCTAAAAAAGCTAGATTGGCAATTGATAGAATGCTTGCAATTAGCTAACCTTTGTGAAAAAACTTGGTTGGATTATTTAGTAGAACCCCAAAAGATCCCCAAAAGAAAAAAAATGTTGCAAAGATTAGAGAATTAAAAAAACTTGTAAAGGAAAAAAAGTACTCAGAAGCTCTAAAATCAGGCACAGAATATTTGGAAAAGGTACCTAATAATCACGATGTATTATTCACAGTTGGTGGGATTTATTATCTGAAGAAGAAATATCGTACAGCCATTTCTTTTTTTGATCAGGCACTTGAAATTGGTTCTTATGATATTGATGTCTTACTTTTGAAGGCTTACTCTCACCAGAAATTAGATGAAAAAAAACTTGCAATAGAATGCTGTGATAAAATTAAAGAAATTGATCCAAAAAATAAGGCAGTTTCAGAACTGTTAAGTCAATTAAATCTCTAAACTCATATCAATTCCTTTAACAGAATTTGTTATACTGCCAACAGATATGATGTCTACTCCAGTTTTTCCAAAACTCTGAATATTTTTTGAGTTAATTCCTCCCGATGCTTCAAGTAATACTTTGCCTCGGATCTTTTGTTTTTGAAGTGTTTGGATGGTTTTTTTAATTTTGGATGGTGTGAAATTATCTAGCATGATGATAGAAGCCCCCTCTTTTGCTGCAAGAACTGCATCTGAGATACTTTCTACTTCTACCTCAAATTTTTTGTGTCGTTGTTTTGCCTTTTTGATTAAATTTAGTAATGAACCATTAACTGCAATGTGATTGTCTTTAATCATTACCATTTCATCTAATCTTAGTCTGTGTTTTCCTCCACCGCCAATCTCAACTGCTTCTTTGTCAAAATATCTCAGACCTGGAGCTGTTTTTCTTGTAGCATATAGTTTAGTTTTCTTTGGAATTTTTTGTACAAGAGAGTTGGTTTGGGTTGCAATTCCACTCATTCTTGTAAGTAGATTCAAGGCGGTTCTCTCACATGTTAAAATTTTGTCTGCATTACCAGTTATTGTGAGGACTGTTTGATTTGGCTTTATTTTAGAGCCGTCTTTTTTTATTATTTTTGTACTGCATCCCATTATCTTGAACATCTCTTTTGCATATGTTACACCTGCAACAACTGCATATTCTCTTGAAATAATCTTTGCTGCGATTTTTTTCTTGGGTAAAAGTGCACTAGTGATATCTCCTTTACCTATATCTTCTGCAAGGAATTGTAATAGCTGCTTTTTAGAATTAAATGACAACATTATGATACAATGTTAATGCAATTTTAAAGATTTAGAAATTTTTTATGTTACTTTGATGGCGTATTTGCCTTTTTGAGTAATACCAAGTGTTTTTGAAATTTCTGAATTTGTTGGATCAACTACAAGTACAATTCCATTCCAATCTGGTGTTAGATCTGAT
>JBFIEJ010000024.1:0-17263 GCA_041603475.1 Candidatus Nitrosopumilus sp.
CCTCAGTGATCCAATTATCATTGATGTAAGGCCATTTCTTTTTGAGCATGTCCAGTGATTAGTTTGTGGAATCGTATTTTTTTTACATTCTTCATGTGAACATCTGACTGTTTCGTATGATAGATTTCGTACTTTGATAATACTTGGATATAGACTGGCAAAGTCCATTACTATTACATCAAAATGAATTCCTTCTTTTGGTTCTACTACTAGTCCACCACGATATTTCTTATCCTTGATTACAGCATCAGATAGTACTCCTTCTGATCTTCTTTCAAGCTCCTCTCTTTTTGGTATTAGGCAATTTCTGTGTCTGTGCTCATAATACAGAAGACTTCTAATCCATTGGGATACCCCCATTCTGGCAATGTCATCTATTGGCATTCTTCCAATTCTTGCGATGATTACCAACAAATCCATCAGCAAGTCACTGTTAAAACTGGTTAACTCATACGTTAGTAGCGCATCATTGTAACAATAGTTTGCAGTTTGGTATAGGGATAATTGATCAAATTCTAATCCATAATCTATCTTCTCCTTGCCAAGTAGTGCCTTTGAGACACTGTTTAATGAAAAATCAGTATACTTTTGACTGAATGCATATATTTGAAATGAACGATTAGACAAAGTTCTGTATAAATCCAAATGAACTCCTTGCTTGAGTGTTGCAGAATCCCTCATCATGTAAAGAGGATTGTTTGAATTGGGAATTCCTAATCTTTCTGCTCTATTGTAGAGATATGGTAAATCAAATTCATCTCCATTATATGTTAAAACGAATGGGAAATCTTTGATGATATCAAATGCATCTTGAATCATGTCTTTTTCTTTATCTAAATCATAAAATGTAACTTTGATACTTGAATCAAGTTCGTTAACTCCGAGTTCTGTATCTTCTGTTTTTAAAACAAAAATTTGATCAAACCCATTTGAACCTTTGAGTCCAATTGCAGTTACTTTCCTCTCTGCAATTTTTGGATCTGGGATTCGACCAATTTCAGCTTCTACTTCAATGTCTACACTTAATCTTCTGATTTTTGGAATTGGTTGGTTCAGTAAATCTGCCCATTCAGAGATAAATTTTTTGAATCCTTCTGCATCTACCATGTTTTCACTATCTACTTTATCCCACAGCAGACTCTTCAGGGCAAGTTTTACTTGGTCTGAAATTTCTAAATCATGAGGTTTGATTTTTCCATCAACTATTTCATAATATTTTCCAACAATCAGCCTTCTGTCATAAAGATAGTTTTCATAATACTTGATATCAGACTCCCATGTCTCAATTACATTTCTGATACTTTTGTCCCCTGTAGTTCCACCGATAGCTAACGGATCTGCCACAGTAATCTTTGACATGTCTATCTCTTTGTCTTTGATAAGATCATAACGCTGGACGGTCTTTATTTCCAAAACATCGTCTCTTTCTTGAAGGAATTCTAATTCCTCTGGAGCTAATCTTGAATAGCAGTAAGGTTTGTGATTTGTTTCATCTTTCCAAACAATCAATTTTTCAGATTTAGGATCATAGAATTTCAGTACTGCAGATTTTGAGTTGTTATCGTATGCTGCAGATACTAACATTGATGGTGGCATTGACTCAATATTTTCTGTTTCAATGTTAACTTGCATTATCTCACACTGAATTTTCGTATTTAGTAACTAATTCTTTTGCCCATCGAGCAATCTTGTCTTTTTCTAACTGTATAACTTCAACTCCTGCTTCCTCTAGAAGGTCAAAATCAGTTTCTGGATACGAGTCAAGACAAACAAATTTTTTAATTCCAATCGTTATTGCCATTTTAGTGCATTCAAGACATGGGACAAATGTTGTGTAGAGAATTGCTCCTTTGATTCCTGCCTCTATTCCTAATATTGCACAATGCATAATGGCATTGGCTTCTGCATGATTGCAAAGACACCTATCCAATGCCGCACCTGATTCAATTTTACCTTCCATTCTTAACTGGCATCTCTTACATCCTCCTTCAAAACAATTCTTTATTCCCGGAGGTGTTCCGTTATACCCTGTTGCAAGCTGTCTATTGTTTCTAACAATAACTGCCCCCACTTGTCTTGTTAGGCAATTTGAGCGAAGCTTTGCCAACTCTGCTTGAAGCATAAAATATTCATCCCAATTTGGTCTGTCAAAGGAACTACTCACACAAATCTTGTTTGTCTGTTCAATATATGGATCACGTTATTTTATCCTTGGATTGCGATCAATGTTGAATAGAAATTGATTTAATGAATGATTTTTGCACAAACTTCTTTAACATCCATGCATCTGTCGTACTATGGCAAGCTATTCAGCTCAAGTAAATGTCATTCACAAAAAATTTCAAAATGCTGTTAAAAAGGCAAAATCAAAACAAGCCTTGAACAAAGCATACAGTGTTCATAAAAAAGATCATGAGCGCTTATTGAAAAAACATCTTCGTGAAGAGACTACAATGATCAACAAAGCCAAGAAAAAATTAGGATAATCCTATTTTTTTAATTTTATTTTTTTATAATTCTACACGAACTTCTCTTTTTGTTCTATTGATTTTGTACTCTTCTCTCTTTACTGCAAGCTCTAAATCAACTATCTGAGCTTCTTCTTTTAATAGATCTTTTTTAGGATTAGTCATTTTTTTAAAGTATTCTTTTTTTACTCCTAATTCCAAATCTACTATCATTTTTTCTTCTTTACCAATTGCTTCTACTTTGAGTTCCTGAACTGGTCTATTCTGAGTTACTAACATGATTTCATTATGATTATTCAATTTTGAAATATAACCATGTCCCAAATTTCCCAAATTTGGGAGAAGTTGTGCGTAAATCATACCTGCTTGACATGCATAATTGAGTAATGGATAGCATTCAGCTATACGAAAGCATAAAATCAATAAATTTGGATTTTTTATTATACCTTGACCCTATACATTGAAAAAAAATACATCCAAAAAAACTCAATAGAGAAAAGAGATTATCAGATTAATCTTGCAAATCAGGCAATCAAAGAAAACTGTATTGTTGTCTTGCCTACTGGTCTTGGAAAAACTGCTATTGCTTTACAGGCAATTGCCGAATACCTCTCAAAGGGAACTGGGGGAATATTATTTTTAGCGCCAACAAGGGTATTGGTAAATCAACATTATGAATTTCTAAAAAATAATCTAACCATTGACGATATATCATTGATCACTGGGGAGGACACTATTCAAAAAAGAACAAAGCTTTGGAACAATAGTGTAATTTGTGCAACCCCTGAAATAGCAAAAAATGATTTAGACAGAAAAATTGTATCACCAGAACAATTTTCTTTAGTGATTTTTGATGAAGTACATAGAACAGTTGGTGATTATGCATACTCTGGAATTGCAGAACGTTTTGAGAATTCAAATTCAAGATTAATTGGTATGACTGCCACACTGCCAAGTGAAAAAGATAAGGCAACTGAAATTCTAACTCGACTTAGAATTTCCAGTGTGGCCGAAAGAACAGAAGATAGCCCTGATGTAAAACCATACACTCAGGAAACAAATACCGAATGGATTAATGTAGAATTACCTCTAGAACTTAAAGCAATTCAAAAATTATTGAAATTGGCCCTTGATGAAAGATATGATACTCTGAGAAAAAATGGTATTCGTTTGGCAGAACAACAATCCCTATCTGCCTTGCTACGAATAAGACAATTTGTTTTAAATCAAAATAGACGTTCTGCAAAACCACTCTTCACTGCAATCCGAATTCATTATGCACTGAATATTTTAGAAGCGCATGGAATTACTCCCTTTCTCAAATTCTGTGAGCGTGCACGAGTGAAAAAGGGAGCTGGTGTAAAGGAACTTTTTGAGGTTGATCCTAACTTTACTAGGGCAATACATCTTGCAAAAGAAGCCCAATCACGTGGAATAGAACATTCTAAAATTTTAAAATTAAAAGAAATTTTAGAATCTGTACCTGGAAAAGCACTAATTTTTACTAGCTATAGAGATTCAGTCGATATGATTTTTAACAAACTAACTGAACTTGGTGTGTCTGCTGGTATTCTTATAGGAAAAGCTGGAGAAGCGGGATTGAAACAAAAAAAACAGATTGAGACAGTACGAAAATTCAGAGATGGTCTATTTCAGGTATTAATTGCAACTCGAGTTGGTGAAGAGGGACTGGATATTGCTGAAGTCAATCAGGTGATTTTTTATGACAATGTTCCAAGTTCTATTAGATTCATTCAAAGACGAGGTAGAACAGGAAGAAAAGATACTGGAAAACTTGTTGTACTAATTGCTAAAAATACAATTGATGAAACATACTATTGGATAGGAAAGAGAAAAATGACATCTGCCAAATCAATGGGTGATAAGATGACCAAAGTTTTAGAAAAAAATAATGAAATCGAATCCCAAAAAACAGGTCTTGATGCGTTTATCTAATTATTTTCTTTACTAATCTTTTCTAAAATACTCTTTTTTCTCTGAATTACTTTATTTTTCATACCTGATTCCAGATGATGAATGCTACTATTTTTTGAAACAAGTAAATTTTCTAGTCTTACGTCAAATTGATTTTGCAGGAAATTCTCTATCCCTTTTGTCCCTCCTTCTATCTCTAAATTTCTAAAAGCATCATCCGCTAAATTATTAATTGATTTTTCTAAATAAGTCAGAATTTCTTCTAATGTTTGCTCTGATAGTACCACAGATATTCGTAATTTTGCGAATCAAAAAATGTTGTGTATTTTATTTTGTTTCATTAGATGCGTATTTTGATAAGAATCTTATAAAATATTACGGCCATCAAAATTATGATGGCATCAAAAATTGATAAATTAAAGATAATGAAAAACTTGGTTGAAAAAGAAAAAATGCTTCATAAGGAAATAAAATCTGATTTTAAGAAAATTAGCCAAAAAATCAACGATGATTTTGATATGGTTAAAAAATCAAAGCTTGAAAAATAATTCTAGGCAAATCTTTTGATGATGTGATAACCAAATTCTGTTTTTACTGGTTCTGAAATCTCTCCGATTTGTAATTTGAATGCAGCCTCTTCAAATGGTTTTACCATCATTCCCTTAGTAAAATATCCCAAATTGCCATCTTTTTTTGCACTTCCTGTATCTGTTGATAATTCTTTTGCAAGTTTGCCAAATTTTTCACCTTTTTTTATCCTATCTAAAATTTCTAGTGACTCACTTTGTTTTGCTACTAGAATATGTGAGCATTTTATCTTGTTACTCATTTACATCTTTGAATTCTTTCATCTGTTTATTTGTTGAGGTTTTTTCTGCTTGACAAATTGAGAATCATACGAATACTTTTTACGTGATCTTTTCCATTTATAATTTAGATTAAATGGCCCTTGATAGAATGATTGAAAAACTTGAAACATCAAATACAGGCATTGGTATAATGCTTGAGAGTCTTGATGAACAACTAGCTGGAATGCGTGCTGAGTTAAAAACCAAAGACCTAGTTGATGATTTGGAAAATCTCTTCAATGCCTATCTTAAAACTTGGATGAGGAGCAATAATGAAATTCTTGATTTGTTACGAAAAGAGAAATCAAAAGCAAATTGATTTAGTTTATTTAAAAATTTGAAATAACTCGTTTATGATTACTTATTGAATATTTTTTGAAAAGTTTATTGATGAATTCTTGTTTTGTTTTTAAACTGTGTTATATTGAGTGTAATATTTTACTGATTTCTAGTAAAAAAGATATCTTCTGATTTGCTAATTACTTGTTAAAAAAATGGCTAGTAAAAAAATTTCTAGCCTAATTTGTAAAGATTTTTGAGCAATTGTTTTGCACTATATTCTGCAGCTATTTTCTTGTACATTTTTACTTGTTCTTTTTTTATTGAATCATAATCATTTTGTTTGATACTGTTCAAATCATAGTGGGAAATTTTGTCTTTTGTTTTCACTCCGAATGATTTTACTTTTAATTTTTCAGAATTATCTGCTTTTGTAGGGTATGCGTAAGCATCATGTAATGCTGGAGCGATAACTCCTGCTGCAAGTATTGTTATAATGGATAATGTCAAAAGCGTTTTCATTATTTTCAAATACACCTCCTCTTAGTTTGATAAGTATGAACTGTGAATAATTCCTTAATTGGATATGGTGATAAATTCATTGAATCTATTAAAGATACTTTGACACTAGTTGGAAGAGGGGGTTTATTCTCTCTCCTAACTAGGGTTGACGAATTGTATGGTCTTTTGTTGGTTTTGCAGTGGGTAGCAGTTTGCACAAATTAACAATATTGAAAAATTATTTGTTTATGACTCTAAGTTTATGGCATGCCTTTTTAAAAATAATTAGATCCAATTTTACATCTTCTTGGATATGATTGGATAGTAACTCTTGAATACTAAATTGATGATAATTTATATGCAAATTTTATTTTTCTAATTTTTCTGATAAATCTCCTAGTTTGTTCAAATGAGCAAACTTGTTTTTATCAATTCTATGATGTTTTGTATAATATGAAAATTCTTCATGTTGAAGATGTTCCTGAAATAAGTCAGGTTTTTGAAGATATTCTATCTACTAAAAATCATGAATTTCAAAGCATTTCAAATGGAAGAGCCGGCTTGGAGTTAGTTGTCTATCATGATTTTGATTTAATTTTACTTGATATGTGTATGCCCGAATATAGCGGAGCAGATTTTCTTTTGGATCTGAAACATCGAAGACCCTCCGAATTATCAAAAGTAGTAATTGTTAGTGCATTGGATATGAATCCTACACAGGAACGTGAATTACTAAAATTAGGAATTCGTTCTATCTTAAAAAAACCAATCTCTGTTCAGGCATTGCTCACTCAAGTTCAACAAGAGATTTCTTTTTAGCTTAGTCCCCAACTAACTATGTTGTTTGGAATAATTTTTAAAAATGGAGCTTCTTTTTCTTTCCAAGGGTCTTTTCTTACCCATTCAAATTTTTGATAAAAAATTTCATAGATTTTTTTAAATTCAATTCCATTTTCAATGATTTCTGCTGTGCCTTGTATGCATACTGCTTTATGCCCTCCTGACTTGTAAACATCCATTACAATACCTGTGTTTTTGTTTAATTTTATGTTGGAAAATGTCCTTGTATCGTAATCTGTTGCAATGATGATTGAATTATCATGATACACAAATGATACCGGCTTTACATGTGGTATATCATTGTGAGATGTTGCAATCCTTGCCTCTTCATTAGATTTTAGAAATTCAATTTCTAATTTAGTAAATTCTTTCAATTGAAAATTCTTTCTCTAATTTCTGGTATGTGCTTATAAACGATATCTCTAACTTTCAATTGATCTTCTGCAGTTGGCATTTCTTTTTGTGCGCTAAGAATTGCACCACTCATTCCCAATGCCATGCCCATAACTATTCCATAAACAAATTCTTGTGGGTTTTCAACTTTTAGAATGTCTTTATTTTCTTTAATTTCTTCCAGATACGATGGGATTGTTGATATTGCCCCATTGATAGTTTGCAGAATAATACTCTCTAATTGATCTTCACTCATATTGTCTCCCTCTTGGATTTCTTAATAAATTTGTGCCTAAGATTTTTAATCTCTTCATTCGATACTTGATTCATGTTTTCATATTTTACAACAAATGAAGCAAATGCTGCACTTCCAGATGTGATAAAAAAATTTGAATTCTCATTGGCAAAAAAGAATGAGGTTTCAAAAATAGAGCAACAATTACAGGTGAGTATGTCCGGTTCTGATTCTTTTGAGACCTATGTTACACTAAAGCAGAAATTAAACTCTGCAATTACCCGATTTTACGAATCAGTTGAGATTCTGGAAAATACAGGTGTAGTGGTTAAAAGCATAGAGCAAGGTCTTCTAGATTTTCCCTCAAAGAGATTTGATGAAGAAGTTTGGCTGTGTTGGAAATATGGTGAAACTGAAATAAAGTTTTGGCATGAAAAGGATTCTGGATTTATGGGTAGAAAACCAATTGAAGTTAATGATGAATCTTTAATTTAATCTGTTTATCAAATGATCTGTTCTTATATCATCCCAACTATTTGCTATGTGATGTGCAAATTCATCTTGGCATTTAGTTGCATAACCACAACTACATCTACTCATTCAAAATCCACCTCACTAGAATCTGTCTTTGACCAAATGTTGTTAAACAGTAATGATTTTGAGTAAATAATTGTCTCGGAGTTTGTCCAAATTGCTCTCATCTCTTTGTTGTTTCCTTCATTTTTGATAAAGAACAACACTTCATCATCATCTTTAATTAAGAAGCAAAGATTTTCTTTAACTGAAGAACATAATTTTCTAATTTTTGTTTTATCAATATCATCAAAGATATATTTTGATTTCTTTGTAATTGGTGTTAATAATTTAAAATCAATTTGTCTTTCATCTAATGCATCTATGAAATTTGCATGATAAAATTTCATGAAGTCTTTTTCTGAGCCTAAAATTCTACACTCGGTTTTTGCATTTAGAATCATGTCGAAAATTTTACTATTTACTTGATTGCCTCCTTGCAAAACCTTGAATTTTTCCTCCTCCTCTTCTTCAATCTTTGTTTCAGCACCTGGTATTTTTTCCCAAACTTTTTCTAGTTGTGGTCCTGACTTTTTGAGTTTGTTTAATCTCTCAGTTTCAGTATTGATTAGAACACTAATTGCTTTCTTAATTGGTAATGCTGAAAATTTAATTGGATGCTGAAATGATGCCTCTACAATTCCCTTGTTTTGTAGGGCAGTTAGTAAATGATATGTCTCACTTCTTGGAACAGTTACTGCCTTGGCAATATCTGAGGCTGTTTTTGCACCAATTTTTCCTAGATAGAAAAATACTTTGATCTGGTTTGGGGTTAGTCCAAATGTTGTAAAATATTCTTTGACCTCTTCATAATCGGTTCTATCTACAGGATACATGCCTAATTGGAGCATATTTGGTGCTGTTTCCATAAATGGGAATAGCCTGTTTTTACTTTAAAAGACTGATCGTGTAATTGTGTACAGATCACTACAAACAACTACATCTGAAGAATTCTACGCCTAGTTTTTTATTATTTTATTATGTATTGCTATTTTCTATGAAAAACAAAACTCGTTATTTGTGCCTGATTTCCAATTATAGGATTAATCATATTTTTCTATCCTGCCCCTGCCCAACTTTGGAAAAGTATTTTGGTTTGAATTGACCTTTTTATTGAAATTCTGTGAATGCGTTTACCTCTCTTTTTTGAACTTTTGTTTTTAGAGATTGTTATAATGGGGCACTCTTCTTGATTATCCTCATCTTTTCCTGCAAGTTTGTTTCTGAGCATAAATATTCCGGTTAATACCAAACCTAGAGAAACAATATCTAATAATGTAATTGTCTCTGCAAGAAAAATACCTGAGAATAAAACTCCAAACATCGCTGTTGTAGAATATAGTAATACTGTTCTAACTGTTCCAATAATTTTCAATGCCAATAAGAAAAATAGTGTAGACATCCCGGTTCCCAAAATTGACATAGTCAAAATTCCTGGTAATTGCATTAGGTCCACATCCATTGGTATTTCAAATGCAAATATTATTGAAATAGCAACTCCTGCGCAGATAAATGATATGACCTGCGTTACTCGTTTTGTATCAAATCTATCCCCAATATATTTACAAAGTGTGATGTCAATTGCATACAAAATACCAGATAAAATTATTAACAGATCACCTGTTACTATATGTCCAACATTAAAATCATTTTGATAAAGATCTGTTCCTACTGGAATTACCATCATCCCTATAATGATCATTGAAAAAGGAATACATTCTTTGATGTGTAGTCTTTCTTTAAAGACTAACATAGCAATAATTAATGCAAAAATTATTTCACTATTGCTAAAAATAGATGCATTAACCGCAGTAGATGTTTTTAAACCATAAAAGTATGTGATTAAAGCAATTACCTCTGCACTTCCGATCAAACCCATAAACATCCAATCCTTTTTTCCAAATTTGGAAATAGAATCTGTTTTTTTTGCTATAGGTGTGAAAAAAATACCGGCAATAAAATAAATCAAAAATGCCATTACTACTGGATTGATTTCAAAGGAATATTCGGAATTCTCAAGCATGGGTTTTGAAATTACATGAATTAATGCAGATAATGCTGCAGCTGCTATGATAAAATAATATCCATATTTCGAGCTTCTTTTTCCAAGTTTTTGTGAAATCATGTTATTCCCAAATTTGGGAATAACATTATCCCTTATAGGGATATCCTGTATATTTTGAAAAAATCGTGCGTGATTATTAAAGCCTGAATTTTTTGTATTAAAGTATTAAATTCGTAGCAACATAATAAAAATAATATGAAGATTAAGTTCTATTAGAGTATGAAATTTCCAAATCATGTAAAAATTCAAAAAATTCCTAATAAGGGGAAAGGTCTTGTATCCACAAAAATAATAAAAAAAAATAGCATTGTTTTACAATTTGATGAGGGTGTTACAATTAGGCCCAATTCTAAAGCGTCAAAAACAGCAATACAAATTGATGAGGATTCTTTTCTAGATTCAAATCCAAAACAAATTAGAGATTTCCTAAATCATAGCTGTGATCCAACTGTCAGAATTGATTTTAACAAAATGGCATGTATTGCAATTAAGAATATTTACAAAAAAGATGAAATAACTTTTCATTATTCAACAACTGAATATGATTTAAAAATAAAAAAGGAAGATTTTAGATGTTTTTGTGGCACCAAAAATTGTATTGGTCAAGTTAAAGGTTTTAAATATTTAAGCCAATCACAAAAACAGAAAATTAAAAACTTGCTAACTCCTTATTTATTAAGAAAAATGAAATAGCCTGCTTATTTTTTGGACCAATTAATTTTTCTTAATACTGTATATTCTGTTTTTATGGATTCTTTTGGAAGAATCATCTTTGTATGCTCTGAGAAAAAAGCAATATTTTTCATCAAATCATCAAAACCATCATCGTTTTCTAAATTTTGAAGATGATCTTCACTCCAACTCCAATCGCTATCTGGATTACATGAATACACAATCCAATGATATGAATTATCCACTAACATAATATCAAATGGGTATAATCTACAATCAATTGGTCTGGACTCATAAATTTTACATCCGCCTAGATTAACATCCCAATAAATGCATTCTAGTGAGTTGTCTTTCTTTTTTATGGCATCAATATTGATCCCATTAATTTTTACAGTTTTAATATTATTTGCATATAGAGAATCTTTTTTCTTAATTTTTTCAAGATCCTTTGAAAACACTAAAGGAACCGCAGAATCTGTACAGCAGTTTTTATGATTACACTTTCCACATAGTGTATCAAACATCATTAAATTGAGTTTAACTAGGGATTAATTCTTATCCGATCAGATTAAATTAACAATTGGGAAGATTTTCATGAAATTCAATTTAAAATCTTAACTGTTTGGAATATTGCGCTTTCATTAAGTAGACTATTTTTAAGTTGTACTTTCACCTCTATGTCATTTTTAATTATATCTACCTTGACATTGTCAAAAATAGTTTCATATTTTTTTACTTTTTTACCATCACTGGATAATTCAAAACCATTTGTTACAAGTAATCCATTATCTATTAGGAAATTTATTTTTCTATATCCTGAAGTTTGTGGGATTTTGGATGATTCTAGTATTTTTGCAATAATTCTAGATTCATCCATTACAGAACCGAGAATTTCTTTTTTATCTTCATCTGCAAACGATTCCAAAATCACTTTTGATAATTCTGGATCTTTAATTTTAATCCAATTTGATTCAGAACGTTTAGATTTTTCAATACCAATGATTTTTTCTAAAAATTTCTGTTCTAATCCATCAGCTCCAGATCCAAAAAATTCTCTAAGAACGCTATCTAATTTATGAAAATCTTTTATTGCTTGAACTAGGCCTAGACCGTGTCTTTCCATAAGTCTTTGTTCAATTTTATTAAGAGAATCTTTCCCTAAATTTTCTTCAATAGATCTTCTCAAAGATGGTACTAGAAGATTGTCTAAACCATTTTCCATTGCCTTGATTTATAAAAATACAATAATAAAGAAGTGTTAAGAAAAAAAATAACACACAGTTTCTAATACTCTATCTAAATTATACTGTAATATGGTTACCATAAAATTACAATTAATTTCAATGTGTTATTTTGTACAAAGTTGTAAGTGTTAAAAATAACATACCAAACAATATGACTGAAAATGAGTATAATTTTGTAGGAAAATGACGAAAATCAATGATTTCCAGGAGAATCAAATTTGACCCTACAGGAAAAGGAGATATTGAAAAAAACAGATAATGTTTCAATTAGGATAGATTCTGAACTTAGTAGAAAATTACACGAGCAATGTATGGAACAAAAAATCAGTCTTAATACTCTAATAAACCATCTTTTGGACAAACAAGTTAATTGGCATGGATTAACTACCGAAATGGGTTGGGTAACAACCTTTAGATCAACTTTTAGAGAAGTTGTTGATTCCCTCTCTAAAGAAGAGATCAAAAAAATAGCTGAAACAACAGGAACGTCAGAACTTAAGAATGCTGTAAATTACATTTATGGTTTTGTTGATTTAGATTCGACATTGGATTTTTTTAAAAAAAGGTGTCAAAACATGAATGTCAAATTCAGAGAAATTAAAATCAACGGAAGAAATAAAATTATTATTCAGCATGATTTAGGAAAAAATTGGCCAATTTTTATTGTAAATCAAATGAATGAAATGTTTAATCAAATAGGATATAGGATCGTTAATGAAGAATTTAACAAACAGGGATTTTCTTTTGAAATTGTTAATATCGAGGAGAGATAAAAATGTCCACACCTGATGTAGTCCCAGAAAAATTAGATAGTCCTATTGATTACAAACTATTTGCAGGAATTATAGTTGCATCTTTAGCATTTCAATTTTTGTTAACTTCATTTTTTCAATATGATGACAGTGATACAATAATTTCCATTATTTCTTTCATAAACCCGCTTTCAGTGGCAATAGTTGGTTTTATTGTTGCTTCAAAGTATAAGAAAACTGCTGTTTTTGGAAAATCTTACTTGTTTTTGAGTTTAGGATTTTTATCTGTATTTGCAGGTGAAGTAGCCTATACAGTTTATGATTTAGTTCTAAATATTGAACCCTATCCCTCAATTGCAGATGTTTTCTTCTTTGCATATTCGCCCTTTCTCATACTTTATTTAATTTTGAATATACGATTCTTTCAACCAAAAATGAATAAACTCAAAGTACTTTGGGTTTCCGCAATTCCTACTGCAATTATAATTTCATACATCTTTTTTTCACTAACTGAAATTGGAGAGGCAAATTTTGACTTTTATTATGGAATTATTTTTGTAGCAGGAACTTCTATTACTTTGACTTTAACTATTTTAGGAACCACTATTTTCAAAGGTGGTCTTTTGGGTAGATCATGGTTAATTCTACTCTTTGGTATTCTTTCTTTGACTTTTGCAGATGATTGGTATTATTATTTAGAATTATTTGGTGAATATGATCTTTCACATCCTGTAAATGTATTTTGGTACGCAGGTTATTGGATAGTATTTTATGCATTATTAAAACACAAACGTATAATGTAATTATTACAAAATATTTGATGGGGCGTAATCTCCATTATTTTTTAATCGTTCAAGTCTTTTTATTACAAATCTTGCTGTTTCTCTAACATCTCTACTTGGGTCAGTTTCTGCATCCCTGATTAAATCTACAGCTTCAAATGCCCTCATTAACCCCAAAGATTCTATTGCCTCATGTTTTGTAAGAATACTGTCATCATTAAGTGCAGCTTCTACTAATGCTGGAATTTTATTTCTCATATTTCTGCCAGCAATTTGGTAACATGCCTCGTGTTTTACTACTCCATTGTTGTCGTTTTTGAGAACCCATTCAGTCAAGTCTGCAACTCTATCAAACATAGGGTCTCCCTCAACTTTGTTTTCAGCAAGTTCCCCAACTAGCCAAATGGCATCCCATCTCTTAGATTCATCCATATCTGATTTCAAAATACATTCACATGCTAGTAGTCTCTCTTCATCTGAAAGGCCTCTTAGATTATTTTCATCATATACTTCAATTGCCATATTCCCAAATTTGGGAATTACTTCCTTTTAATGATTGCTGAAATTACAGGCTCGAAATATGATGTTAATATTTTCATGCCTTGATTGTTCTGGCAAAATTTTTGACATCTATGGTTTTAATAGATTTTGATGATTCCCATAGATATGTGCATAATGTGAATATGTTATCTACCATTTCTGTAGAATTTGTACATAATGAAAAATCAGAATCCGAGTTTGAATTTTGAACAGATACTGAAGAATCAGACATTATCATTTTATGATTTTTTTGTACTACCATTCTTCCTTTGGATGGCAGTTTTCCTATTTTGGTTTCAGTTGCATTGAATCTCTTTACAAACGGAGTAAGTTTTGGATCATTCATATCTACCAATAGTCTAACTCTGCCCCCATTTTTTTCACAAATGCTTATCTTTTCTGGAATTGTACTATGGTACATTCTTGAAACATCATCAAGAGTTGTAGCAATGTATATTGTATCTGTAGCATTTTCAATTATTTGTGCAATGTCTGCATAGATATTTTGGCGTCCTTGAACTACTCTAAACGTTGGAACAGAACTTGTTTGATTTGTGGTGATCTCATTATTTATTTTGCTAATAATTGCTTCACCTGATTTTTTTATTTTATTTACCTCGTCTTCTTTTTTACCTAAAGCGATTTTTAGGGCTTCATGAGGATCTACTGCAATACATAATTTTGGACTTGATAGGGTTGTTGATATTATATTTCTGCTAACAAGCTTGTCTACTGTCCTATACATTCTAGCTCTGTCAATGTCTAACTCTTTTGCTAAAGCACTAGCGGTAATTGGCCCTGCCCTTAGCAAATTCAAATACACTTTGGCTTCTAGATCATCAAGATCTAAAATTTCTTCAAGCTCAGATGCTATCCCACTTACTTGATCCTGGTAAGACATCAATTTATCATCATTCCCTTTAACCTAGGCTCATTTTGTTTGATGGCATTTAGTACTTTCGCACAATTTCTTAGTTTATCAAATTCCTTTATCTGCATACTCGATGAAAAATAATAGATCGATTAGAACTAAAGGATCTGCATGTTACGTAAAAAACAAACAAATTAAACTGTAATATATTATTGTGACATAATTCTTATCATAATAACATGATAAGATATTATTTATTATTCTCATATCAAACAATTTTTAGAAAAAATGTCCGAACTGTTACTATAATGGAAGATTAAATGCAATCACTGAGATGATGATCATCACAACTACGTGCTTTGTTCCTGCAACATAAGACCCAGATCCTATCTTTCCTGCAGCCAGTCCTCCAAAAACTGCCTCAATAATTGCCATGTTAAAGAGTGCAGACTCTAATTTCTCAATCTCCATGCTTGCAAGAGAGCCAAATAATCCCTCAGTACCACTTCCTGATGCCAGTAATCCTTCTTGAACTTTTTCAATTTCAGTGAAAAAACTTGTAGTTAGCAAAACTGCAACTGCTAAGAAGACTGCAAAGGAGATGTATATTGTATATGTGTATGGTTGTAATGCTGATTTTCTACTCTTTTCAATATTTTGCATTTCAGAAACATGTTTTTGAATCATTTCGAGATTTTCAGTTACATCCCCTCCAATCTTCATTGCCATTTCTAATAATACAGTAACACGTCTTGCTACTCTAGTTCCTGTTCTCTCAGCAAAATTCTCAAATGCCTCTTCAATTGGTGTACCCCAACTGATGTTGGCTCTTAGATTTTTTAATTCTGGAGTTAGTGCTCCCAGATTTCTATCGGCTGCTTGCTCTATTGCTTTGATTAAATTAGCTCCACTTTGTACTGAACTGAGTAGAGCTAGTAAAAACACAGGAAGATTTCTATCTATACTGTCTCTTCTTTGCACCTCTTTTAATTGATGAATTGTTAATGGGATAATTCCTACAAGTATTCCAAAAATTAATCCCACATCTCTAATTGTTGTGGAATCTGAATATTCTGAAAAATAGAAACTCATTGTAATTACACTTATGGATGCAATTATTGAAAATGATGCTGTCTTTAGAAGTTCATTTTTTAAAACTGATTGCTTTGGTTCTATATCTACAAACTTTTTACTTTTTTTCTTTTCTGCTCTTTGCAATTTTTTACCTCTTTGGCACCATTGTATCCATCATTACTAACATCAGTACTCCGCTTAGTGGAATTACAGCAAATGTTAGGATATTCATTAATGTCAATAAATCAAATCCTGCAAGACTGGGACTCATTATTCCCATAATTGATAACATGATTACTGCAAGTAATGGAAAGACGATTAGTAAAATTGTATAAATCTCAGCAACACTTCCTAAGGATTCTGTTGTTTTTTGCATGAGCATCTTTTTTTCTTCTAACTGGACTTTTGCAGTTGCGTTAAAGTATTCTTTAAGATCTCCTCCTGACAAAACTGTGACTATTGCTCCATCTAGTAATTCCGAATATGGTCCAGTTGGTGTTCTATGAATCAAATCTTTAATGGCGCTGATTAAATCCATGCCTAAAATATCGATATTTCTAACAATGAATCGGGCATCTTTAACAATATCCTCATCAGTATCCTCCTTGGCAATTGCTTTGAATATTCCTTCTAGTGTTAAGCCACTTGTGGCAAGTGTTGACATGTATCCAATAAAATGAGGAATTTCTTCAACTAGTTTTGCTGCTCTATTTTTTACTCTAATTGTTGGAATTACCTGCAGTATTCCAAATGACATTCCAAACATCATTAGAGCCGTTAAAAATGGAAGCAAGAATCCTATGCTTGCAGGTTGAATGTTGATAAATTGTAATGCAACAACTCCCATGATTGCACCACAAACTCCTGCAATCATACTAAAGAATATCATGCTAGAAACATATACCTCAAATGGAATTGGCATCATTGCCTGTTTGATAGCTCTCTCAAGTGACCCTAATTTGGGATGTAAGAATTTTACATGATCATTTAGAATTTTATAACTAAAAACATGTACTTGTCCTACTGACTCTTCTTGTCGTTTCTTTTTTTGTTTATTTCCAACTAATTTCATCATACTTCAAGTCTCTTTCTTTCATAGAATCGTTCAGGATCAGCATAGTAATCCATGATATTAGATGTAACTTCTTTATGATCTCGAATGTCATTTTTAACCATCCATTCTAATGCCAA
>JBFIEJ010000025.1:0-17141 GCA_041603475.1 Candidatus Nitrosopumilus sp.
ACCTAAAACTAATTCTGCTACTGCATTCATTGCACCCTCTACGGCATTAATTACACGAATGTTTTTTGCTTTTGCAGCTTCTTGATCAACATTATCCAATCCAACTCCAACACGTGCAATAATTTTACAATTATCTGCTTTCTCAATCATCTCTTTAGTGATTGTGGTTCTACTTCTAACAATTATGATATTGAAATTTGAAATTTTTTCAAGAATTTGTTCAGCAGTGATTTCTGGCTCGTAGGAAACTTTCAAGCCATTATCTACGAGAACTTTGTTCAAAATAGGATCGACTTCATCGCAAATCAATACTGAATCGTCAAATCCCATAAAATACAAAATAGATCTACGGAATATAATTCATTAAGATAATAAAAAGAAAAAAAGATGTTAAAAGATCAAGAAGTAAGGATTTCTGCTACTACAGGAATTACTTCCCATAATGCGACATAATCGCCACTTTCTTGCATTTCAGAAGCTACTTCATCAGTGTATAAACCATGAATGTTTAATGCTGGATGAGCAATACTGTTCTTTCCCATTGGTGGGACAGCATCACTTGGATTTCCTAGAGCATATGCATAAGATGCAACTGGTGCTGGAATAACTCCTTTCTCAACTAGAACTGGGTTCAAGCCGAATGGGTCACCTGCTACAAAGACTGTAGCTGCGCCAGTGTAAATTGCTGCATAGTCATGATTTACTGCTGCATATGCACCTGGTTCATCAAATACCAAGTCAACAATCATTCCTTGTGAGCCACCGAGTAACCATGTTTCAGTTGCTGCGGATTGTACTCTATTGCCTTGGACAACTCTGTCCAGAATTTCTCCAACGATGTGGAAGAATACTGGTTCGTTACCTTGGTTTTCAATAAAGAGTCTCACGTGTTGATTATTCTCAACAAACAAGAGTTGTGATTGGTATTGCTTGTGTTCAATTCCATTCCATGGTTGTGCAACAAAGATGTTCTTCTTTACATCGCCATTGACGAGTAAGTTATGAGCCATGTTTGGTACGTAACCGAATTGCATTCCGTTAACAACTGTTGCAGTGTTATGATGTTGGAACATTGCTCCTGCATCATAGTTGCCTTCAGGTGTAAGGTACAATTGATTGTATTGGAGTTGGAACTCTAATGCATCTGCACTATAGATTTTTCTATCTAGTTTTACTTTGCCGTCTACTAATTTTGTTTTCTCTACCATTAGTTTCTTGTATCCATTGACTGGATCAACGATTGCAATTCCGTACATGCCGGAAAGAACGTGTTGGTCCATGCCAATTAGTTTGACACCAGAACAGTGGTATTTGAAAATACCAGCAGCTTCAGCAATGTAACAATACTGTGCGGTTTCGCCAGGATTGACAGACTCAAAAGCGCTTGCAGAGATTTGAGATGCGTGCATATCGTTACCGTGTCCAGTAACTTCATCATCTGGAATTGTTAGTGTCATTTGGACAACATCACCTTGTGTAACTCTTAGTGTTGGTCCTGGGACTGTTCCACTAAAAGTCATGGCGTTGAATGTCTTTCCTCCCATAATTGGAAGTTCAACACTTTCACCAGTTAGATTAAACTCAACGACTTTGCGTCCAGTATCTGCTAGTGCACCACAATCAGTTTCTGCGAATGCTTCAGGCATTACAAGCTGTAAACCACCCATATGACGGATTTGATCCAAGACATTGACATCCATTTCTGCGACGTCAAGGGATTGTCCGCTAATTTGGGTTTGTGTGTATGTGCTTCCGAATAAGGTTGCCCCCATTACAGCTACTGCTGCAATTGTAAAGAGCATACTAACACGCTTATTCATTATGCTCCGTGACTTGCGATTCTTATATAATATTTGCCCTGATAGCCAGGTTGTGAATTTATGAAAATATCTCAAAAAGAATGAATAAATGGCATTCATACAACAAAGTCAACATGAAATTCAGATTAGATCAGGATTCACTTGGTAAAGTCAAAATTCCAGCAGATGCGTACTATGGCGCATTTACTGGAAGGGCAATAAAGCAATATCATGTGACAGGTAATAAAAGTCACGAAAATCTGATCAAGTCATTTGTTATGATAAAAAGATCTGCAGCAATAGCAAATATGAAAACTAAAGCTATTGATGCAAAACGTGGAAAAGCTATAGTATCTGCTTGTGACAAAATTTTGTCAGGTAAATTTATCGATCAGTTTGTAGTAGATATGATAAACTCTGGAGCAGGTACGGCATTTAACATGAACTCAAATGAAGTTATTGCAAATGTGGCATTAGAAGTATTACACAAAAAGAAAGGTCAGTACGAATTCCTACATCCAAATGATCATGTAAACATGTCACAGTCAAGTAATGACACATATCCAACTGCAATGCATGTAGCAATTTTGATTAATCTTAAAGAAACAATTCCAGCTATTGATACTCTTATAAAGTCACTTTCAAAAAAGGCAAAACAATTTTCATCATTTAAGAAAATTGGAAGAACACATCTAATGGATGCATTACCAGTCACATTAGGTAGTGAGTTTTCAGCATATGTAACATCAATTACTAAAGCTAGAAATGAAATTGTAGCAGCACAAAAAGAGTTACAAAATGTTGCACTAGGTGGAACGGCAGTAGGTTCTGGTGCAAATACACCAAAAGGTTATAGAAAAATTGCAATATCAGAATTATCAAAGATTTCTAAACTTTCACTTAGACCAGAAAAAGATATGCAACATGCTTTACAAAGCAAGTTTGCAGTTGCAAATCTATCAAGTTCATTACGAAACTTGGCAATAGAGATTGGAAAAATATCAAATGACATTAGACTAATGGCATCAGGCCCAATTGCAGGATTAGCAGAACTAGGAATTCCTGCAGTCCATGCAGGTTCTTCAATCATGCCTGGAAAAGTAAATCCATCATTAGCTGAATGCATGAACATGGTTTGCTTTAACATAATTGGAAATGATACTGCAGTATCTCATGCAGCGCAAGGAGGACAGTTTGAGCTAAATGTTATGCTTCCTGGAATGCTAAAGTGTATGTTAGAATCAACAGATATGCTCAAAAACTTTTTGCCAATATTTTCTGCAAATCTAATTGACGGTCTTACTGCTAACAAAAGTAAACTACGTGAAGATATAGAAAACAGTCCAGTAATTGTAACACTGCTTACTCCAAAAATAGGATACCTAAAATCTGCAGAACTATTCAAAGAATCGCTAAAGACTGGAAAAACTATTAGAGAATTAGTCGTTTCAAAGAAATTAATGAGTAACAAAGAAATCGATTCTCTTTTCGGATAGATAATGGCAAAAATTTTTGTCGAAGCTTACGGATGTTCTGCTAGTTTTGCAGATTCTGAAATGATTTCAGGATTGATTGTAAACGGTGGACATACTTTGGTTGAAAATTCTTTAGAATCAGATCTCAACATCGTAGTAACATGCTCAGTAAAAGATGCTACAGCAAATAAGATGATTCATAGAATAAAGTCACTAAAATCAAAGCCACTTGTAGTTGCAGGATGTCTTCCAAAGGCAGAAAAAAGTACTGTGGAAAAATTTACAGAAAATGCTAGTCTTTTAGGCCCAAATTCATTGGGTAAGACACTTCAGGTGATAAATTCAACATTAAATGGACAAAAGTTAATCGCCTTAGAGGATTCAGATATTTCTAAAGTAGGACTCCCTAAAGTGAGACTAAACCCAGTTGTAGGAATTGTAGAGATTGCAAGTGGTTGTATGAGTGAGTGCACTTTTTGTCAAACCAAGTTATCAAAAGGAGATCTTTCAAGTTACAGACTTGGAGATATTGTCAGACAAGTTCAAACAGAAATTGCAGATGGATGTAAAGAAGTATGGTTAACATCCACAGATAATGGATGTTATGGATTTGACATTGGTACTGACTTGCCATCACTTGTAAATGCAGTAACAGAAATTCCTGAGGAGTTTATGCTAAGAGTTGGAATGATGAACCCAATGTACATGCCAAGAATTAAAGATAATTTAATAAAATCTTACAGCAACCCCAAAGTCTTCAAATTTCTTCACATTCCAGTTCAGAGCGGTAGTGACAAAGTATTACATGAAATGAAAAGAGGACATACTGCTGGAACTTTTAGAGAAATTGTAAAAAAGGCAAGAGAGCAATATGAAAACTTTACAATTTCAACGGACATCATTGTGGGATTCCCTACAGAAACAGAAGACGATTTTCAAAAGACAGTAAAATTACTTGATGAAATAAAACCAGATGTTGTGAATCTCTCAAAATACAGTGCAAGGCCAGGTACAGATGCTGCAGAACTAAAACAAATTGATGTTTCAGAAGTTAAAAGAAGAAGTAAGATAATTTTTGAACAGATCAATAATATATCGCTAGAGAATAACAAAAAGTGGATCGGTTGGAAAGGCAAAGTCCTCTTTGATGAAAAGACAGATGAGGGGATCAAAGGAAGAAACTTCGCATACAAGCCTGTCTTTGTACGAAATGAAGTAGATATTGGTCAAGAGCCTACAATAGAGATTACAGATGCAACAGTAAATGGTCTTGTAGGAAAGATCGCAAGCTAAATTTTTTAGATCTAGAATTTGATTAAAAAAACGTAAGAAGGTTTTTTATGGAATTCAAAGAATAGTATCTGAATTGAGTTTTCAAGTCAAAGAACCAGTATTAGTTATAGGCTTAGGAGGCGTAGGCTCAAAATTAGCAATTAAAGCAAAAAATTCTCTTAATTCAGATTGTCTTCAAATTAGCAATAATGAAAAGGATTTCTCAGAAGAAACTCCATCAATTCATATTTCTACAGATTCAGTTGTTAATCCTTCAGTTCAATTAATCAGAGGTTCAACTTACAAAAACTTTGACGAAATCAAATCAAAAATTTCAGGCTATTCAACCATTATTTTGATGAGTAATCTTGCAGGCAAGGCAGGCTCAGCCATGGCTCCAGTTGTTTCTGAGATTTGTAAAGAGTCTGATAAGGGATTGATTTCATTTGCAATAATGCCATTCAAGTATGAGAAAGATAGGATGTTTAATTCAGGCGTATCTCTAAAAAGAATCAGAGCCAATTCTCAATGTACTGTTGTACTTGACAATGATTCATTACTAGAAAGTAATCCAGATTTGAGTCCTAAGGTATGTTATGAAATTGCCAATGGTGCAATAATGCATGTAGTAGAATCCCTTGGAGCATCAGAGATATCATCAGAAACAAACATCATCACGACCAGCAAAGATGGTCAAAATATAGAAGATTCACTTAGAGATTCATTAAAAATGTTGTATGGAAATACAACACCAAATGCAGTTAAACGCTCAATGTTATACGTTGTAGGTGGAAGTAACATTCCTGTGGGAGTATTAAACTCAATAACAAGCCTTACTAGTGGAATTCTTAATGAAAGTAATTCACAGATCGACATGTCATCATCTGCTGATGAATCCAAAGTTGTAATGTTATCATCGATTCAAGGAATGACAAAGTTTGACAACTATGATCCACTTGGAATGATCCCACAAGAAGATACACTTGACTGGTCCACCCCAGATTGTAGTATTGACTGTGAATTAGATTTGTATCAATTAGAATAATTAATTTTTTTAAATTTAAAATTTTTAAAAATACTCTAATCTTTTGATTCTTTCTTTGGTGCTTCTTTAGCAGGAGTTTCTTTCTTTGGTGCTTCTTTAGCAGGAGTTTCTTTCTTTGGTGCTTCTTTAGCAGGAGTTTCTTTCTTTGGTGCTTCTTTAGCAGGAGTTTCTTTCTTTGGTGCTTCTACTTTATCTTCAACTTTTGGTGCTTCTACTTTATCTTCAACTTTTGGTGCTTCTTTTTCAGGAGCTACTTTAGATTCTGCATCTTCATCATATGGAGAAACCAAAATGAACCCTTCATCAGTTTTACTCATTCTAACTCTAATTTTTCTTGGAGGACTACGAACACCTCTAGCCCAAATTAGATGAGCAAGATCTTCTTCAATTTTAATTTCTTCAACTTTCATGTGATGACGAGCAAATTCTTTAATCATGTTAATTGCTCTAACAGCCCTATGTTGAGATTGTGAAAGTAATGCTTTACCTAAATTAATTGTATATACTCGCTCTAATTCTTGAGACATCTATCCTACCTCCACATCAGTTGATCTCCAAGCTCTTCGTTTTGGATTTGTTCTAACACTTCTCTTTGTTTTGAGAATTATCCAAGCTGGTACAGGTTGGGCCTGCTTTGTTTTTTTAAGCAGACGTATCTTTCTTGGAGAAGACTTGCGAGCAGCCATAGTTTTTCAGGCACGAAGAGCTCTTTTTAAATGAATCTCAGGATTTTGTTAAATTTTGAATCTGTTTTAGGATTCTTGCAGAGGCCCCCCAAACTATTTGATTTTGATACTCAAAGGTATACATTTCTTGAATTATGTTATGAGTTGGATCTGGATCTTTTGCCATTGTTTTCAAAAAAGGTTTTACAGGAATATGAAATATTTTTTCAACTTCATGGTTTGCAGAAAGTTTTGGAATCTCATCTAGTATTGAAACAAAGGGGAATATTCTAAATCCAGAATTCAAAGTAATAACTGGCTCTAGTTGACCAACCACTTGCTCTCTATCAATTGAAAGTCCAATCTCTTCACTAGTTTCACGTAATGCAGTATCTAAAAGATCAGAATCTTTTTCTTCCAATTTCCCACCAGGAAAAGAAATTTCACCTGCATGAAAAGTCATATGTTTAGGTTTTTCAGTCATTACAATAAGTGGTTCTTTACCATAAATTACCACAAGAACTGATGCCAATCGATATTTTTCATCAGATTCAATTTGAGTATTGATAGGTGTGGAAAGTAATGATTTTAAATTAGTCAAATGCATTATTGTTCTCCTACTATTTCATATCGGTTTTGGTATTCAAAGGTTTTAACCAAGGATTAAAAAAATTATAATATGACAATTAGATATGAGGCAAATCCACCAAAGATTTTACCTGATGTAAATACAGATGAATCAATTGCCAAATTCATTGATAAAATTAAAATCATATCTAAAAAATGTGATGCAATTCATCTAACTGAAAATGTTCTTGGACATCAGAGAGTATCACCAATAAAAATTGGAAAGATTATTAAAAATGAAATACCAGATTTACCAATTACTGTTAGTCTAAGAGTCAGAGACAAAACTGAATCAGAAATTTTACAATTTGTCGAAGAGTGTGAGAAAATTGGATTTAATGGGATTTTGATATTAATGGGAGATCCATCTCAATCAGGAAAACAGGATTCAGGACAAATTCCTAGTGCAACTCTGAAAATGATAAAGGCAAGAAAAAATGATTTGAAAATCGACTTTTATCTTTCAATGTCCAATAAACCAAATTTTTCAAAGATAGGAAAAAAACTAGCATCAAAACCTAAAGGATTCATGACTCAGGTTGTTCAAAGCATTGAACAAGTGCAAAATCTAAAGGATAATCTAAAAGGATTCAACATAATTCCAATTATCTTATTCCCATCAGAAAAAAATGAAAAATCTGCAAAATTTTTGAATTTAGATATGGTTGCATATGATGAGGAGTTTGAAGAATTTGTAAAAAAAATTCATGAAATAACAGGCGATATCCTAATTACATCGCCAAATGATTTTAGTGGATTGAATAAATTTTTAGAATCAATGTCTTAGAGAACAAAGTATTGTGCTTTTGGATGATGAACTACTATTGCTGCAGTAGATTGTTCAGGAATAATCTGTCCTGATTCTGTTAATGTCATTCCAGATTTTTCAGGTTGTAATAATTTCCACACCAATGCATGTTGAGAAACATCAGGGCAGCTAGGAAAACCCCAACTATATCGTAAACCACCTTTATCTAAATTCAATTCGGATTTTATTTTTTGATTAACCCATTCAGCTAAAGCTTCGGCAATCTCTACTGCCAATCCATGTAGATAGTATGCTTCAGCATACTTGTCTTCTTTATTCCACTGTTCTATAATATCAGCAACTTTGTTGCCAACAGTAACAGATTGGAAGGCAACAACATCATTTTCCCCAAAATAATCAGTTAAGCAAAGATGTTCAGGTTTTGTTGAACGCGGAAAGTCAAATACAACATCATCACCATGGGGATTTTCAACTACTAACTTACCATTCTTATTATGACATTTGAAATACCCATAAACAATTTCAGGTTCAACTAACTTTTCTCTAATAATTCGAATTTTCCATTCATTGAGTAACTGTTCATGATCTGCTTCAGATTCAGCCCCAGCTTTTCCTCTAAGACCCCAAGATAACTTGAATAGAGATTTTTTATCTATCATCTCCCATACTTCGTTCATCTTAATTTGATCTAATTTTAGGCGTATAGGCTCACCAATTGATTTTGGTTTTGGAGCTTCAACGGGTACAATAGAACTCTTAGGCAAAGTTGCAGGGTCTACTGTTGCAGTAGATTTTTCTTTCCAATTTTCTATTTTTTCTTTCCATTGAGCCAAAAGTTTTGGTTTTTCATCTGAAACTAAAGCATCCATTGTTTTGAGACCTTCAAACATAGTATTACAATAAAACACTCCAGGTTCATAGATTCCATCTTCTTTTGCAATTCGATTAATGTAATTACTGTTAATTGCAGCTCCTCCACAAAGAATTGGAATAGTCATTTTATTTTTTCGTGCATGCTCTACAAAAAATTGCATCTGTTTAGATGTTGAAACCAACAATGCAGACAAACCAATTGCATCAGGATTTACTTCATCAATTTTTTCCAAGAATTTTTGTAATGGAACTTGTTTTCCCATATCGTATACAGTGTATCCATTATTTTGAAAGATAGTTTTTACTAAATTCTTTCCAATATCATGAACATCTCCATAAACTGTTCCCAAAACAAGTTTGCCTTTACTGGTACCCTCCTCTTTAACCAAATATTTCTCTAGTTCACCAACTGCTGCTTTCATGCATTCGGCAGATTTTAGAACAAATGGTAAAATCAATTCTCCAGCACCAAATTTATCACCAACCTCTTTCATTGCTGGAAGAAGATCTTCATTGAGGGTTCTAATTGCTCCATCATGAGTAATTTCTTGGGATGCATCTAAAAATAATGAGCCATCATTATCTTTGATAAGATCATTTTTTCCAAGCTTATCTGCAATTGCTGATACCACATCATTTTGAATTCCATCCTTTAATCGATTTATTATTCTGAAATTAGCACGCTTTCCAGGAGGCCAAGTAGGATCCACATCAACTTTTTTTGAAGCAGAACTACTTTGTGTGCCTGTTTTTTCAAAATAGCTGATTAGATCAGATAATGCATTTGCATGATTATTAAAAATTAAATCTTCGGCAAGTTTCTTTTCTTTCTCATCAATCTCCCCATAAGGAATTATCTCCTTTGCATTTACAATGGCAGTATCCAATCCACTTTTTACTGCATGATATAAAAATACAGAATTTAGAACTTTTCTAGCATAGGGAGCAAGACCAAAGCTAATGTTACTCAATCCCAAAGTAGTAAATGAGTTAGGAAATTTTGCTTTAACAAGTTTAATTCCTTCCAGGGTGTTTTTGCCTGCATCAAGAAATTCATCTTCACCAGTTGCTAAAGTAAATGTTAAGACATCGAAAATAAATTGTTCAATTTTTAAACCATATTTTTTTCCACTTTCATAAAGTAGTTCAGCAGTCTCCACTTTTTGTTGCGGTGTTTTTGCCATTCCATTTGGTCCAATACACAATGCTATTGCAGGCAATCCATACTTTGCCATCAGTGGTGCTAATTTTTTAAATCTACTTCCGTCACCTTCTAAATTTATAGAGTTGATTATCGGTCTTCCTGGAATTTGTTTTACTGCAGCTTCAATTACTTCAGGATCAGTCGAGTCAATTACAAGTGGAGCATCAATTTCTAAGCTTAATCTTTTTACAAGATTTAGCATGAATTCACGTTCATCAGCACGTTCTGTTGTTGCAACGCATACATCAAGGCAATGTGCACCATCCTCAACTTGTACTCTTCCTAAATCAACTAGTCCATCATAATCATCATTTAGAACAAGTTGTTTTGCTTTTCGAGAACCTTGAGTGTTTATTCGTTCTCCAATTATCAAAGGAGCAGGAATTTGCTTTAAATCAACTGCTTTTAATGCAGAACTAACTCTAGGAATTGTCAATATTGTAAACTCACCACAGTTTTTCTAAATACTTAACTCTCTATAGAGTTGGCTTTTTCGTCAATTACTTTTCGTAATACCCTAATGTGATCGGGATTTGTTCCACAGCAACCTCCAATGATTCGGACTTTTTTGTATTCTTTAAGAAAATCACCTAAAGCATCACCCATTTTATCTGGAGTCATCTTGTAAACTGCTTGTCCTCCTTGATTTTCAGGCATGCCAGCATTTGGAACAACCAGTAAATTATGTTCATTTTGCTCATTTAGCCATTGAACACTTGGATTCATTTCAATTGGTCCAGTAGAGCAGTTTAGTCCAAAGACATCAATACCCATATCGGAGACTGTAGTGTATGCTGCCTGAATATTTGTGCCAAGTAACATCTTTCCATATTGATCTAAAGTAGCATTTGCAATGATTGGAACTCTCTTGCCAGTTTTCTCCATTGCATTATGACATGCTTCAATTACTAATTTTACTTCTAAAATATCCTGACTTGTTTCAATAAGTAATGCATCAACTCCACCAAGAATTAGTCCTTCTGCTTGTAATTCAAACGCAGTTCTAATATCATCAAGAGGGATTTGTCCCAAATCAGGATCATTGGAACTGGGCAAATATCCAGATGGGCCCATTGAACCTATTACATATCGTGGTTTATCAGAATACTCTTGACAAACTTCAAAAGCCAACTTTGCTATTTTTTTGTTAAACTCTACTGTTTGATCTCCAAATCCATATTCATCTAATTTTATTTTATTTGAACCAAAAGAATTTGTTTCAATACAATCAGATCCTGCGTCCAAATAATTTCTATGAATTTGTTTAATCCATTCAGGATGTGTAATTACTAAGCCATCATTAAAACCATCTTGATTATTTGGAAAATCTTCAGGTTTAGGATCATACTTTTGAATTTCAGTCCCCATGGCTCCATCAAAAAGCAGAATTCTATTTTGAATTGCATCTAAAAATGATTCTTTTACGGACAATTTGATTTCAATTTACCATAGAAGAGTTTAACTCTTTTCAGAAAAATCATCTAAGATTTAGGTTATTGATACGTATATTGAAATTAGGTAAAAAACAAAACGAATCCATAATATCATGCAAAAAGTAAGCATTAATAATTACATTAGAGGTACGACTTTTTTTCAACATGCAGGAATTGCGATAATTTTTGTGTTTATGCCAATTATTGCAAAAGAAGTTACACAGTCAATCTTTGAAATTGGTATTATTGTTGCATCATTTAGTTTCGCTCAAATTCTCTCAGAAATCTACTTTGGAAGAATTTCAGATAAGAAAGGTAAAAGATTACTATTCATAAAAATTGGGTTTGTATCTTGTGCAGTAACATTTGGGTTACATTATTTTGCAAATGATGTTACAATGCTGTTGCTTGCAAGAATTGGAGCAGGAATAGCATCAGGAATTATGATTCCATCAATGATTGCATATGCTTATGAGGCTGGAACTGAGAAAAAAAAGGTAGCATCAGTTATTTCATTTCATGCATTAGGTTGGTTAGCTGGAATTTCAGCTGCAGGGATTACAAACGATACAAAATTGATTTTTTTGGTTAGTGCAGGCTTTTTCATAATAGGATTATTGATTTCCACGAAACTTCCAAATATTTTATCAAAAAAAGAATTAGAACCAGGTACTACAAAAAAAGTAATCTCACGCAATAGATTCTTGTTTTTGTCTTTGTTGTTACGACACATAGGAGCAGCTTCGGTATGGACAATTCTTCCAATCATGTTAATGGATCAGCTAGGAGCTGAATTATATCAAGTGTCAATTGTTTATGTTGCAAATACAGTGACAGCGTTTGTCATCATGACATTGATGGCAACTAGAATCCACATTTCAAATGTGACAAAATTCAAGATAGGTATCGGGATGACTACGTTTGTATTTGTAGGTTTGAGTTTTGTTACTGAATGGTGGCAAGCAATGCCGTTTATGTCACTAGTTGGTGGGACATGGGCATTTTTGTTTATTGGAGGTAACTTCCACCTAATGGAGAACAATCCAAAATCAACAAGTACTGGGATTTTCAGCAGTACACTTTCCATTAGCACAGTTATTGGGCCTGTTATTGCAGGCAGTATTGCATTTTTGTTTAATTATGTTAGTGTGATGTATTTTGCAATTGTGATCATTATTTTTGCATTTGTCATTTCGCTAAAAATCCCATACAAACAAAAAGAATTTGCTGAGACTCAATAGAAATAGAATTCATTTTTATCATGATTCAAAAATTTAGCGCAATCCCCAGCGAGACATTACCTTATTTTCTAATTTCTTAAACACAAGTCCATCAATTACTAGTCCAATAACCATAATTACAATCATTATAGCGATTACCTGCGATACATCATTTAGTGAACGTCCAGCATTAAGTAAAAAGCCCAGCCCTAGAAATGAAAAGAGTAATTCTGCACCAATAACTCCTCTCCAGGCAAAGGCCCAGCCTTGTTTAAAGCCTGAAATCATGTATGGAAATGCCGCAGGGATCAACACTGCAGTAATTAATTGAGTGCCTTTAGCACCCATGTTTCTTGCAGCCTCTATAAAGTGAGGATCAATATTTTTCACTCCAGTGTATGTGTTAATGGTAACTGCAAAAATTGCTCCAATTGCAGTAACAAAAATTATTCCACCATCAGTTAAACCAAACCAAAGTATTGCAAGTGGAACCCATGCAATAGATGGAATAGATTGTAATCCCAACACTAGAGAACCAACTGTTTGATTTACAACTTCAACTCTAGCCATAAAAATTCCTAGTACCACCCCACCAGCAATTGCAATTGCTAAACCAATTGACAATCTCCACATACTGGTAGCAATTCCATAAAGCAAACTACCATCAGCAGCACCAAAAGCTAAATCTTCAGCTACCTCATAGGGTGATGGAAATATATTTTCTGACCAAATACCAGTCATCGAAATAATTTGCCATACAACTACAATTCCAATATAAAATGCAATTCTATGTGGTGTAAAATTTTTCCCCATTAGTATCACTCTTTACTTTTCTTTACCTCAGGTCTAAGCTCTGCAAGAATATCTAGTTGAAATTTTCGTAAAGACTCATCTTCAGAAACTCTAGGATGTGGAAAATTGTTATCAATTTCTTTTTTTACAACTGATGGACGATTACTAAATATTGCAACTTTAGTTCCCAGAACTGCCGCTTCTGCAACATTATGAGTTACAAACAAAATAGTTTTTTTTGTTTTTTCCCAAATCAATTGCATCTCTACTAACAACAAATCACGAGTTTGTGCATCAAGTGCTGCAAAGGGTTCATCCATTAATAATACATCAGGATCCATCACAAGAGCTCTTGCAATTGCAACACGTTGTTTCATTCCAGTTGAAAGTTGGTAAGTATATGAATCTGCAAATTTTGTTAATTGCATCATATCCAAATATCGATGAGAGATTTTTGCTCGCTCTTCCTTTGGAATACCAGCCATCTTTAGACCAAATTCTACATTATCTTGAACTTTAAGCCAAGGAAATAATGCCCCTTCCTGAAATACCATAATTCTTTCAGGTCCTGTTTGAGCAACAGGATGGCCATCAAATAGAATTTGACCCTCATCAGGCGTATCCAAACCAGCCACAATACGTAGAAAAGTAGATTTCCCACATCCTGAAGGACCAACTAAGCAAACAAAATCACCAGCCTCAACTTTTAGATTTACTCCACCTAATGCTTTGAGTTTATGAGAGTCATGGCTAAAATATTTTACAATATTTTTTGCCTCTAATTTTGTCATTTAGATTCCTCCTCATCAATAGGATTTGTATCCAAATAGTAAAAAATATCAGATAAATCATATCCATTTCTTCCCAAATAACCTAATGCATCTGCCTTTTCTGCAAATGAATAAACTGAATTTTTTATTGGATCTTCAGTAATTACAAGATTAGATAGTGCAATATCTATAACTTTATCAGACATAGATTTTCCTAAATGTGATTTTATAAAATCATTAAAGATTATTCTTGTCTCTTCAGGATTTTGATTAATCCAAATAACTGTTTCATGATGAGAGTTTAAAAAATTAATCATCAGTTGAGGATTTTTTTTAACAAAATCAGTATTTGCAATTAGAAGAACCGAAGCAAATTCATTGTTAGGCCATAAATCTTCTTCATGAAAAAGCCTTTCACCTCCAAGCTCAGTTTCCAAAATTGTTGCCCAAGGTTCTGCAACCCATGCACCATCAATTTCTCCTTTTACAAATAAAGTGTAGATATCAGGATTTGGAATATTGTAAATAATGACTGAGCCACCTTTCTCTGCAGATTTTAATCCATGTTCTGATAGATATGTACGTAATGAGACATCTTGGGTGTTACCTATTTGCGGTGCAGCAATTTTTTTTCCTTCAAAGTCAGAAGGGATACTAATAGAAGATTCAGGATGAACGATGAAACTTGCACCACCGCTTGCAGCACCTCCAAGAATCTTGATGTTATGATTATCAGATTTTAGATATCCATTAATTGCAGGAATTGGACCCACATATGCAACATCAATGGAATTTGAGAATAGAGATTCTATTACTTGTGGACCACTATCAAAAATTCTTGTCTCAATTTTTGTCTGTTCACCAAGTTTATTTTTAAAGAACCCTTGTTCGATTCCTATAATTGGAATTGCATGACCAATATTTGGAAAATATGCAATGCGAATTTTGTTCTCATGAGTAGATTCTACAGAGTTTACAGATATTACAAGTACAGATAGCAGTGCAATACCTGCTATTCCTGCTGAAATCACCGATCTAGTTTTCATAAAACAGCGTTATATTTGGCGGTTAAATAATCATCGAATTTTAGCTCAAGCTAGTCAGAGATTTTTTGAAATTATGAAAATTATTAGCCATCACAAAAGATAAATTCCAAAATACGACGGGAAAGATGTTTTATGACTCAAAAAGGAATTCTTGCATTTTCTGGAGGACTAGATACTTCGGTTGTTGTAAAATATCTTCAAGAAGAACACGATATGGATGTAATTACTGTAACAGTTGATGTTGGACAAGGAGATGACAATAAAAAAATTGCAGCCAAGGCAAAGAAGCTTGGTGTAAAAAAACATTACAATATTGATGCAAGAAAAGAATTTGTCAAAGATTACATTTTTCCTTCAATCAAAGCAAATGCATTATATCAAAAAAAATATTGTCTTGCAACAGCACTTGCAAGACCATTAATTGCTGAAAAAGTTTTAGAAATTGCAAAAAAAGAAAAAGTAACATCACTTGCACATGGATGTTCAGGTAAGGGTAATGATCAAGTACGTTTTGATATCACATTACGTTCAGGTTCTGATCTTCCTATTATTGCACCAATACGAGATAAAAATTTGGATAGAGTTACAGAACTTAAATTTGCAAAGAAACATGGAATTGAAATTGATTCAGTAGCAAAAAAATTCAGTATTGATCAAAATTTGTGGGGACGTGCAATAGAAGGCGGTGTTTTAGAAGATCCATTTAATGAACCACCTGATGATGCATTCATTTGGGTTAAAACAAAAAACTTACCAGACAAGCCAACTTATTTAGAAATTAAATTTGAAAAAGGAATTCCAGTTGGAGTTGATGGAAAAACTATGGAATCACAAAAAATAATCGAATATATCAATAAAAAAGCAGGAGCTGCAGGTGTAGGTATTGTTGATCATATAGAAGACAGAGTTGTTGGAATAAAGTCACGTGAAGTCTATGAAACCCCAGCTGCAACTTGTCTAATTGAAGCACATTCAGATTTAGAGAAAATGGTTCATACAAAACATGAAAACAAATTCAAATCATTAATTGATGATGAATGGGCATATTTGGTATATTCAGGCTTATGGCAAGATCCTCTAAAAACAGACTTGGATGGCTTTATTGAAGCCTCACAAGCAGTAGTCTCAGGATCTGTAAAACTCAAGCTATTCAAGGGAAGTATGAGAGTTGTTGGAAGAAAATCCAAAAACTCCTTGTACAGTCACAATATTGCCACATATGGAACAGAATCCACATTTGATCAAAGATTAGCTAAAGGATTTGTAGAATTATGGGGAATGCAATCAACAGAAGCTAATAAATTACAAAAGAAAAGGTCAACAAAAACATGAACTGCCCAGAATGTGACGCAACACTAAACATCCCAGACGATGCCTCAGTTGGAGAAATAGTCTCCTGTCCTGATTGTGGCGCTGACTTTGAAATCGCAAAAAAAGACGGATCAAATGTTGAGCTTAAGCAAGCAGAAAGCGTAGGCGAAGACTGGGGAGAGTAATGTCAAAAATTTGCATTGTGTTTGACCGATTAAGATCGGAAGAAAAAATGCTTCAAAAAGAAGCATTAGATCTAGGACATGATGCAGTGATGCTAGATGCTAAGATCACTCAAATCAACACAGATAGTAAAAAAGAAGACTATGATTTTGGAGATGTTGTTTTAGAAAGATGTGTCAGTTATTTCAGAGGATTACACTTTACAGCAAGTCTAGAATTTTTAGGAGTTCCAGTTCTTAACAAATTCGAAGTTGCAAATATTTGTGGAAATAAGATGTTTATGACACTGCTTTTAAAAAAGAATAATATTCCAACACCCAAAACATATTTTTCATTTTCAAGTGAAAGTGCAGCTGAGAATTTAGAAAAAGTTGGATATCCTCTTGTAATTAAACCAGTAATTGGAAGTTGGGGACGAGGAATTATGCCAATTAAAGATAGAGACACTATGGATGCAGTATTTGAAATTAGAGATATTACAGACAGTCCTCACGATAGAATCTATTACTTGCAAGAATTGATCAAAAGACCACCAAGAGACATTAGGGTAATTACCATTGGGGACGAGCCTGTTGCAGCCATGTATAGAAAGTCATCAGGGGGTTTCAAAACAAACATTGCATTAGGTGCAGATCCAGAATTATGTGAGATCACCAA
>JBFIEJ010000026.1:0-15306 GCA_041603475.1 Candidatus Nitrosopumilus sp.
AGAAGGTGCAAAACGTGAACAAGAAATTAAAGATATTGCAAAAAAATACAAAATTCAAGTAATCGGACCAAACTGTCTTGGAGTCATGAATCTTGATCCAAAGACGATGATGAATTCTACATTTCTCAAAATTACACCAAAATCTGGAAAGATTGCACTAGTTTCTCAGAGCGGAGCAATTTGTGCAGCGCTAGTTGAAGATGCAAGTGCCCAAGGGATTGGTTTCTCTGCAGTTGTGAGTCTTGGAAATAAAGCTGTAATGAGCGAAGTTGATATTCTAAAGATTCTTGCAAATCACAAGCAGACAAAAGTCATTGTAATGTATCTTGAGGATATGGGGGATGGTCAAGACTTCCTTAAAGTTTGCAAAAACATTACTAAAAAACTCAAAAAACCTGTACTTGTTCTAAAATCAGGTAGAAGTCCAGAAGGAGCCAAGGCTGCAATGTCTCATACTGGTGCATTGATGGGCTCAGATGAAATCTATGATGCTTTGCTAAAACAATCAGGCGCTATTCGCGTTGATACAATGGAAGAGTTATTTGATTATGCTACAGCATTCTCCAAACAACCATTACCAACAGGCGGTGATCTCGTAATTGTATCTAATGCTGGGGGTCCTGCAATCATCTCTACTGATGCATGCTCTAAGATGAAAATAAAAATGGCCGATATTACAAGCGTTAGGAAAAAAATCGATGCAGTGATTCCACCTTGGGGAAGCTCCCGAAATCCTGTTGATATTGTAGGTGATGCTGATTTTAATCGATTCCATAATGTGCTAGATAGAGTGCTAAAACACCCAAAGGTTGGATCTGTAATCTCAATGTGTACTCCTTCTGGAACTCTAAACTATGATAAACTAGCAGAAGTCATTGTTGAGATGTCAAAGAAATACAAAAAAACAATGCTTGCAAGTCTTATGGGACTAGATGAAGGAATTACAAACAGAGAAATTTTAGCAGCTGGAAATGTTCCATACTATACATATGCAGAAGGTGCAATTCGAACACTTGCATCAATGATTAGATTTTCAAATTGGATCAAAGCCCCAGATGGTAAAATTATAAAATTTAAAGTAAACAAAGTAAAGGCTAAGAAAATTTTCGATAAAGTAAAAAAAGAAAAGAGACCAAATCTTCTAGAGGAAGAAGGACAAGAAGTTCTCAAAGCATATGGATTACCATTACCATCAAGTGCATTAGCTAAAACAGAAGATGAAGCAGTAAAAGTTGCAAAGAAGATTGGATATCCAGTTGTAATGAAGATTGCATCACCACAAATCATTCACAAGTCTGATGCAGGTGGTGTTAAAGTTAATTTGACAAATGAATCTGAAATTAGAGCAGCATTTAAAACAATAATTAAAAATGCAAAAAATTACAACAAGAAAGCAGAGATCAAAGGTGTTCTCATTGTTGAGATGGTCAAAGGTGGAAAAGAACTAATCATAGGCTCAAAACTTGAACCTGGATTCGGTCCTGTAATCATGCTTGGTATGGGAGGAATCTACGTTGAAGTTCTAAAAGATGTTACATTCAAGCTAGCACCTGTAACAAATCTTGAGGCCGATGATATGATTGCATCAATCAAGACACAAAAACTACTACAAGGAGTTAGAGGAGAAAAGCCATCTGATATTGCAAAACTATCTGAATGCATTCAAAGATTATCTCAACTAGTAACTGACTTTAAAGAGATCAAAGAACTTGACATGAATCCTGTTCTAGTCATGGAAAAAGGCAAAGGATGTAGAATCTTAGATGTCAGAATTGGACTCTGAAAGGAATTCATTCCTGAATTTCACTCATTGTAATTTAGAATATTTATACCCGATAACGGTGGATAGATCACATGGCTAATGTCTTAAAGACAATTAGATCAGGGGAAGACTACATTGAGAGTCTTAGAGGTCGCGATCTCAAAGTTTACCTTTTTGGAGAACTAGTAAAAGAGCCAGTAGACCATCCGATGATTAGACCATCAATTAACGCAGTTGCAGAAACATATGATCTTGCAATGCGTGAAGAGGCACTAGCATCAGCTGATTCATCAATTACCGGACTTAGAGTTAACAGATTTTTACACATTGCAGAGAGTGCACAGGATTTAGTTTTACAAAATAAAATGCAGAGAAAACTAGGACAAAACACTGGTACATGTTTTCAGAGATGTGTTGGAATGGATGCATTGAATTCTTTGCATTCAACTACATTTGAAATTGATGAGAAGCATGGAACAGATTATCATAAAAAATTCTTAGAATTTGTAAAGATGGTGCAAAAGGAAAATCTTGTAATCGGTGGGGCTATGACTGATCCAAAAGGAGACAGAAGCAAAGGACCAGCAGAACAAGATGATCCGGACTTGTTTACAAGAATAGTAGATAGAGATGAAAAAGGAATCTATGTCTCAGGAGCTAAAGCACATCAAACTGGTTGTATCAACTCTCACTGGATTATTTTAATGCCAACAGTTAGACTAACTGAAAATGATAAAGATTGGGCAGTAGTTGGAGCAATTCCAGCTGATGCAAAGGGTGTCACTTACATCTATGGTAGACAATCATGTGACACACGAAGTATGGAAGAAGGAGATATTGATTCTGGTAATGCAAAGTATGGAGGACAAGAAGCGTTAATGATTTTAGATAGAGTGTTTATCCCATGGGATAAAGTATTCATGCATGGAGAATTTGAATTTGCATCTATGCTAATTGAGAGATTCACTTGTTATCACAGACGAAGCTACGTATGCAAAACAGGATTAGGTGATGTGTTAATTGGTGCCGCAGCTACAATTGCTGATTATAATGGTGTTCCCAAAGTATCTCATATCAAAGACAAAATTATTGAGATGACTCATCTTAATGAAACAATCTTTGCTGCAGGAATAGCATCATCTCACCAGGGACAGAAGATGAAGTCAGGTGTTTATCTAAATGATGATATGCTCGCTCAAGTTTGTAAACACAATGTTACTAGATTCCCATATGAGATCAGCAGACTAGCACAAGATATTGCAGGTGGTCTAGTAGTTACATTGCCATCTGAGAAGGACTTTAGACATCCTGAAGCAGGACCATTACTCAAAAAATATCTTGCAGGAAGAAAGGGTGCTGATGTAGAAAATAGAATGAGAATACTACGATTAATTGAAAATATGACACTAGGTCGAAATGCTGTTGGATATCTTACTGAATCAATGCATGGAGCAGGATCTCCTCAAGCCCAAAGAATCCAGATTCAGAGACAGATGCAAGTTGGATACAAAAAGAATCTAGCAAAACACTTGGCTGGCATTACAAATGATATTGAAGAGCCAAAAGAGCCATCTGAGTACTTTAAGCGAGTCTTCAAAACCAAAGACTCTGTTCTTTAGAAATTTAGTTTTGTTATACAAAAGGTAACTTTTTTATAATTTTCTAAAGTGCCTGTTATTTTTTTGACTGACAGGTCTTTAAGTAGTAAAAAATTTTTTGTTTTATAATGACAACATCAAAGAAATTCGTTCGAAAAACATCTTTGATCCCTGTATTGCTTGCAATTGGATTAATGATTGCAGTACCTGTTACTGTATCGGCAGCCCCTCCAAATCAGATTCCTGATGAGGCTTTGCTTCCTGAATTGAAAGCAGTTGTACCTGATGCACTTCAAATTGTACACAAACAACAATCAGATACACTTCGATTTACAAATGGAATAGCTAATCTAGGACCGGGACATTGGCAAATGGCACCAACTTTTCCAGAAGATCCTGAAGGTGATGTAATTGCTACTCAGCAATTGCTTGATGCTGATGGAAATATTGTATATGAAAAAGTTGTAAGTACATTTGAGTATCATGATGAACACAATCATTGGCATATTGCTGATGTAACTGAATTTAGTGTTCGTGCAGGATCTCCTGATGGTCCAGTTGTAGGAGATTCAAACAAAGTAACATTTTGTGTTGAAGATGTATACAACATGATTGGAAATACCAATACCGCAGATAGAATCTTTTGGGATTGCACAGTTAGTCTTCAAGGGGTTCAAGCAGGTTGGGTTGATCAATATCATCAATCAACTCCTGGTAATCAAGTTGATATTACAGGAATAACTCCTGGATTATACTATTTGGTACACGATGTAAATCCAGATCGTAACTTCATTGAAGAAGATGACTCGAACAACATAGCATGGACTGAATTTATCGCATTTGAGAAAAATAATGGACAAATGGATATCATTGAAACAGGAAACACTTCTTGTGTAAATCTTGATCCTATTGATCCATACACACCAGCTCTATGCGGAGAAGAAACTGCAAATCGCGGTTAATCTACTTTTTATTTTTTTATTTTCCAAAATATCGTTGCAGGTATTACAAAATATATTCCAATATTCATCAAAATTACTCCAATTCCTAGTGTGATCACTTCTGATTCTGAATCAGCCAGTGACATTATTGATAGGGAGGATAACAATGGAGTAATTGCAATCTTAACAGCTTCTTTGAATGCTGGATTTTCTCTTTGCAAATCAGCAACATGTGGTGAGAAAGAATAGTAGAATTCATTGAATCCGCTCATAAATGACATTCCAGAATCTGTTTTCATTAACTGATTATCGCGAATCTCTCTGAGTAATTGCACTTGAGGTGCCATTTCAGAGCCGTAGGTTGCAGTTGCAATTAGACAACCACCACCTTCTGAAATCTCATCTTTTTGAATAACTTGAGTATTGTTATCGCTAATATCATTTGATTCCAATTCTGTAATAGATGCTTCAAGTACTTTCTGCTCCATCTCTTTTTTTTGCTGTTCTATCTCTTGTGGAATATCTTTGATGTTTACAGATTTTGGATCAATGACACCGTCTTTGGCCTCCTCATTACTTTCAGCTATCTCTAAACTGTAATAGACTCTGCTTTGCTCAATTAGTTTTTGATATCTGTCTGGCTCTGAATACAACCACAAGTCATCATTGTATAGATTGCCACACAATCTTGATTCGATTGAGTGTTTATGGTGCTCAAAGAAATCATTTCCCATAAAATAATACAGTTGATAGTTTTCCTCACACCACTCTATTCCGTTTTTTGTCAAACCTACACCATCTCGGAATGGAGTTTGTGCATATGCAGTACTAACTAGTAATAACACAGAAAGAATAACAAAATATTTCACGCATGAATTTTATTTTTGACTAATTCATAAATGATTCTACTCATAGAACTGATAAATTATCAGTATCCTTTTTTAGGAAAATTGACGTAATTACATTACCAAGCAAGCAGGACGATCTATTGTCCTTTAAACTGGGCATATGTGAACCTGCTTGCCTGAATTATAACGAATCTTTCTTGTCTTTATCAGATGTTTTCTTTTCTTTAATTTCTTCAGTAGAATCATTTTTTTCATCTGCTTTTTGTTTTTCTACATCCAAGTATTCAGAATCACTTTCAATCTTTTCAATATCTTTGAGTTCTTCGCTGATCTGTTCATTGTCATCTTTTAGGGGATCAGATAGTGAAAGTTCTTTCTCATTTTTCCTCTTTGCCATCTGCTTTACAACCATAATTCCAATTACAATTGCAATTATGACATAGTTAATGGGAGGTTTTAGTAACTGAGTGACATATCCTATTTGGGGAATAGTATATGCAACTTTACCAATGTATTCCTCTTCTGTAATTGGAAAGTCTGTTCCTGGAATTGATGCTGGATTTGCATCACCTTTAGTTCTAATTGTTTTGGGTTCATCATCTAAAACTGAGGCGACTCTGTGAACAATCACCCGGTCATGATCCGAAGGCCGATTAAATACAATAATGTCGCCTACATCTATCTCATCAAAAGACACATGTCCTGAAACTATCAATACATCATATACTTGTAAAACAGGAATCATACTTCCACTTGCAACTACATAAAATGGATTCTGTGTTCCAAATGCTACTTGCAAACCTATCCAAATAACTAAAACTCCAACTCCTACAATTATGATATCTTTGATAACGCCTTTTGAGATAGATTTTTTTGCCAATTATATAATCCGCCTTAGTACCATTGATTAAATTTACTAGCTATTGGAGTTTAGTTCCACATTCTTCACAAAATTTTGAGCCTTCTTTATTACTAAATCCACAATTCGAACACTTTCCTGGTTCATTTTGAGGTGCAGCCGACTCTGGATTACCTAAAAGAACCACTTCTCCAACTTTTTTGATATTACTCCATGGAATAGTTCCTTCACTTCCATCATTTTTAGTAATTACTAGAACCATTGATTGGTTTGAATCAATTCCTACTTGTTTTGCAACCCCTATCTTGTTTGCATTTTCATCAAAAACTGTTCGTCCTTCAATTGAACTAACAGATGTTGCAGGACCTGGTTCAGTAGTTTGTTGTACCTCAGGTGCAACTTGAGCTGTTGGTTGAGGGATACTTTCAGTAGTTTGCTGTGGTGAAGCTTCTACTGATGGTTCTAATGGTTTTGCACTTCCAACTTCTCCTGCTTCATCTTGTTTTTTGAATTCTCTATATTCTGCAATTGTAGAGTTACATGCTGTACAGATGTATTGTCCTTTTTCTGCTAGAATAAGATTTTCTGCTACTTCTTCATTTGGATTCTCAAATTCTATTTTTGGTGAACCTTCAAACTCTTTTTCACAAGTATTGCAAAAGTGTTTAGAAATGATATCTTCAGTTAATCGTCCAATTGGTGCCAAAAACAAATCAGGACCGCCTAAATTCCCCTTCATTTGTTGCTCATCAGAAACTCTGGCCATCACATAGCCCCCAGATCCTCTTAATTTTTTTACTCTGAGTTCTGAGCTCATAACTGGGATTTACCAAAACGTCATTTAAGTATATATCAAATTTAATTTTCCAACAAAAAATATGGTGCTAATTCTGGTGAACGTTTTTAGGTACGGATGATAAAACAACAATACAATGGGAATTACACAAGTTTCAGATGCAAAGTCTTGGGAAGTCGATGTGATAAACTCTGACATTCCTGTATTTGTAGACTTTTGGGCCGAATGGTGTGGTCCATGTAGAATGGTAGGTCCAGTAGTTGAAGAACTGGCAAGTGACTATGAAGGCAAAGTAAAATTTGTCAAGGTTAATGTTGATGAGGCCAATGAATTGGCATCAAAATACAACGTCTTTAGTATTCCAACCTTAATCCTCCTAAAAAAAGGCGAGATAGTTAGCCAGCAAGTAGGTGCAGCTTCTAAAGAATCATACAAAAATATGATTGATAGAGCACTTGCATAAACTCAAACACGTTTTTCTTCTTTTTTGATCCTAAAGTAATTAATATTCCAAAAATGAACTTATGTTATGTCATTTGGAGAAGTAGATACGCTCAATATGCTATTTGACAAACTGCAAAGTTTGTTTGATGAATCTCAAGGATACTATGAATCATTTCTGGATACAAATAACATGTACAAGAAAGGTCAAATTAGTGACAAAGAGTTCTTTCAAAAACTAGGTGATTACACAGTAGCGTATTCTGCTTTAGAGTTTCTTGCTATCAAAGTAATATTTGAATTAAAAAAGTCAATGGGATCTGGTTCTGGAGCCACACAATCACCTGGTTTGATGCCAGGAATGGGTCAGCCTGGAATGATGGCAGGTGGAATGCCACCAAGAGCTGGAACTGCACAAAATCCTGTTGGAGGTCCACCGGGAATTGTTTCTGCAAAAGAAGCATTCGGTGATGTTGGAACCTTACCATCACCAGATCCATCATTAATGCCAAGACAAAGAATATCACCACAAAGTGAAAATGGATGTTCTTCATGTGGTGCAGAACTCAGAGCTAATGCAAAGTTTTGCACAAAGTGTGGAACTAAAGCATAAATGAATTTAAGAAATTTCTAATGAGCATTTATCAGAGCATATTCTTCTGTTAAACACATCTTCAAATTCTCTACCACAATGTGCACAATTTCTAAATGACATACTATCAATACTCATTTTTTGTATTTAACCCTGATAATGTGACTATTCTTGTGTTGTACCGCATTCAGGACAGAACTTTGCAGTAGATGAAAGACTTGTACCGCATTCTGAACAAAACTTTCCATCTTGTTTTACTTCGTTGTAGGCATTTCCATAAGCTGCTGAAGTTCTAACTGCACCTGATGGTTCGTATTTATCATCATCAATTAAGACTGGTTCAAAGTCTTGCTCTGTCATAAAGGTCAGCATTCGTGGAATTCCTTTTCCCTCGTTTTTGGGATCTGGAACTGAATCCCCTAACCAAAATGCAAATCTCATCAGAGTCAATTCTGGTGTAGAGAAAGCTAGTGTGTGCTTTGACATGTATTCCTGAGCAGCTTTTTTGCCGTCAAAAACTTCCATGACGAATAGTATTTTTTATTTATGTATAATAGTTTCTGGAAAGTGGACCGGGGGGGAATCGAACCCCCGACATCCTCGTTGCGAACGAGGCATTATACCCCTAAACCACCGGCCCTTGAATTACCTGATAGGTTGTGTTTTTATTCATTTTCTCAACGCATAATAGACTGCAAAGCATAAAATTTTCTGATGACGTATGATACTGTGATTACCGATTCACACATTATTCTTCCTCAGGGAATGGTTGAGAAAAATATCTTAATTGATGAGGGAAAAATAGTCGGATTTACTAATGATGTGCCATCATGTGATAAGAAAATTAATGGAAATGGCCTAGTCTCTATTCCAGGACCAATTGACACTCATGTTCATTATGGTGTGTATTCTCCAATTAACGAAGCTGCAAAAACTGAATCACATGCAGCAGCAATTGGCGGAATCACAACTATGATGAGAATGCTTAGATTAGGTGATCCGTTTTCCACGTCTCTGCAAGCTCAACTTGACGCAGCAGCTGATAATCATTATGTTGATTATGCAATTCATGCTTCAATCTTTACGCCACAACAAATCAGCGAAATGAGTTTTTGTATTGAAAAAGGAATCACGTCTTTTAAAATTTACATGAATCTTGGAGGTGAGGTAGGACATGTTTACATGGACATGCCACCAAACTCATCACAGCTTGTAGCTGCACAAGTTGATGTAACTGATAAAATTGTTGAAGAGACTGTAAAGACTGCAGCAGAACTAGGATGTCCCGTTCTTGTTCATGCAGAAGACTATGAATCATGTGGATGTGGAATGAAGACTGCAAGAGAAAAAAACCAAGATGGATTATCAGCTTGGTCTGAGAGTCGTTCTCCTGAATATGAAGCAAAGGCAATAAAGACAGTTTGTAAGTTTGGACGAGATTATGATTGTGTAATTTACTTTGTTCACATTGGCTCAGAGCGTGCACTAAAACAAATCCAAGAAGAAAAAAGTCTTGGAACAAAAATTTTTGTTGAGACTTGTCCTCATTACCTTACACTATCTTATGAAAAACAAGAAGGGTATCTGGCAAAGGTAATGCCTCCTATTAGAACTGAAAATGACAGACAAGCTCTTTGGAGTGCATTGTCTGCCAACCAAATTGATACCGTAGGCACAGATCATGTTGCAAATCAACTAAAACTCAAACTAGGTGGAGAAGATGTTTGGAGTGCATTAGCCGGTTTTCCAGGGATTGGAACTGTATTGCCAATATTACTCAATGACGGTATTAATCAAAATAAAATTACACTTGAGCAGCTTGTCAACTTTACAAGTCATAATGCTGCTCAAATTTTTGGAATGGATCCAGACAAAGGTACATTAGAGAAAAATTCTGATGCTGACATTACTATGATTGATTTAAAACTAGAGAAAAAAGTAACATCTGATTTGTTTGGAGGATTCTCAGATTACATTGTCTATGAAGGAAGAAATCTCAAAGGCTGGCCTGTTAAAACAATTGTTAGAGGAGAAATGATTGCAGAAGATTTTGAAGTAGTTGGTAAACTTGGTTATGGAAAACTAGTAGATAGAAAAATCAATTTATTTTCAAAATAATATTTTAAACAATCTGGATTGATTTTATACGATTACTTTTTATGTTTAAAAATAATATTATTTTTTGTTGAAAATATCTTTTTTGTTTGTTGTTTTAATTATTTTTAGTTTAACTTTTAACTCAATATTTTTTGAACAGATTTCTGCTCAAAAAGAACTTTCTTTACATAAACAATGGAAAAAATTTGCAGATCTTGATTCGTTAACTTGCAATCATGAGTTTATACTAATACAAAAAAATAATGGAGTACCTGCATGTGTTTCTCCATCCACATATTTGAAATTAGTTGATAGAGGTTATGGAAACTATGATAGTTCACTTTTGAAAAATAATCCTCAAATGATGATGAAATTAAGGGATCATATGATTAGTGATAATGCTTTGATGAGTCATTGGCATCAAATGCTAAATCAAAACCCTACAATGATGATGCAATCAATGAATGACTTGATATTTCACATGAAAGAAAATCCAGAACTGATAAAAAATTTCATGGGGCCAATGACTAGTGATCCTCAATTACGAGATAAAATGATTACAATCATGCAAAATCACCCTCAGATGGAGAGCCATCTGAAAAATAATTCAGAATGGATGGATAAGGTACATGATCAAATAATGGGCTCTGGAATGGGTTCGATGATGCATGATAATTGTCAATGGTGTCCTGATTATCAGATGCATTCAATGCAGCACTCTATGATGCTTTCTCACTCTTCACCAATTATGGATATGATGCATGAGATGTGGATTGATTCTGGAATGACATCTGAGATGTACAAATTAATGATGCAAAATCCATCTCATATGGCCATGATGTCTCATGACATGATGGAGCCAATGCTAAATTCTATGATGGGTGATGAAATTTTACGTCAAAAGATGATAGAATTAATGCTAGAGCATCAAGACTTTATGAATGCAATTAGACATGAATAATTTCTCCACACAAAATTAATTTTAAAAACTAACCATTACAATTACTAACAGTTTTATTATAAAAAATGTAAATTATAAAGTGAAAAGACTACCTATTGAAAAAAAATATTCCACAGCTTTGAATGATCTGATAAATTTTTTAAAACATTCAAGATTTCTTAATGACAAAAATGTGGAATCTGCATTTAGGAATATTCCTAGACATGAATTTGTACTAGAATCTGATCTTGAAACTGCATATTATAATGAGCCTTTACAAATTATGAATGATCAAACTATATCCCAACCTGCAGTAGTTTCTAGAATGACAGAGTGGTTAAAGATTAAGAAAGGACAAAAAATTCTTGAGATTGGTAGCGGTTCTGGTTGGCAGACTGCAATTCTTTCATATTTGGTAGGAAATGGAACTGTATATTCTGTTGAAATTAATCCAGATGTAGCAAACTTTGCTAGAAAGAATTTGGATAAATTTAAAATTAATAATGTTCAAATAATTTTAGGTGATGGCAGTCTTGGTTATCCCAAAGAATCGCCTTTTGATAGAATAATAATTACTGCAGCATGCACAAAGATTCCTACACCTTTATTTGAACAACTAGCTGTTAATGGGATAATTATTGCACCCGTGGGAGATACTTCACAATCACTAATTTTACTAAAAAAGACATCAAAAGGGATTTTTGAGCTCAAAAATCAACCAAACTATGTTTTTGTTCCATTATTGGGGAAATTTGGCAAAAAGTAGATTTGATTCTTACAATCAATAACTACGTAGGTAGAATATCTTCAAAGAATGATTTTCATATTATGTGATTTACAAGAAAATTATGGTTTGTCTACCTTTGCCAATAATACTGCTAATAGAATTGATCAAATAATAATCGGGCAATAGGAATGGGCTTTCCAAAAGAGATAATCTTTGGAAGCACATCAAACTTTATCCTTCACAAGGCAAAAGCTCCTGTTACTATAGTAAAATAAATCTGATATTTTTAAACAAATTTGATTGCGCCATATCCTACTACAGACGAAGTATCACCTGATACATCCCCACTTGTTGAATAACTAAGAAGAACACCTTTCGTTGCACCAAGTTTCTTGCATGCAATCATTGTTGATGCTATTGCACCAAAACCACAAGCAGTAACTCTCTTTTCATTAAGAACTTTGTAGAATTTCTCAATATCCATCTCTAATATTGGTTCAATCAAAGCTTTGTCTTGTTGATGTGCAAAAGAGTTTTCTTCGTAATGAGTAAAATCCGAAGAGCCAATAATTATGGCATTTTTCTTTTTTGCAATTTTATAAACTGCATTTCCTACATCTAGTGCAGTATCCAAGTCTTGTGCACGTAAAATAATTGGAAGAATTTGAAAATTATTTGAGAGAAATGACTGAAGCATTGGAATCTGTACTTCCAAGCTATGGTCTTGAGAATGTGAATATTCATCCATCTCAATAATTCCTGATTCTGCAACTACTTGTTTTGCTGATTCAGAGTCTACTTCTACTAGTCCTAACGGCGTTCTCCATTGTGAATCAGTCATGGTTGCAGCATCTCTGCCTATTCCAAAATGATTCGGACCAATCACAATTGCAAGTTCAGGTTTTTGTTTTGATATTGCCTTGAAACTATGGCATGCAGTAGGTCCAGAGTAAACATAGCCTGCATGTGGGGATATTACGCCAAATATTTTCTCCTCAGATTCTTCAAAGGAATCTGGCCCATACTTGTGATTAAGACATGATTGAATAGATTCTTCTAACACTTCTTTTCTATCAGGATAAAATTGCCCTGCTACAACTGGCTCTCTAATCATAAATTATCAAAAAAATATCATTTTATAAAAAATCATTAGTTGATTCTCTGATTATGCTTCCACCCGGAGACTCTTCCTTGAAAATAACTCCTTCAAATTTTGAGATTTTAGTAGATGGATCTCTCCATGCATTACTCTCTAATCCAGCCTTTTGACATGTATGTCCTAAAAACTCCTCAACATTCCAGTCATACTCTGTTGGAACTTGTGGCAGTAACAAGCCAGAGGTAAATGAATTCTCTACAATTAGTCCATCTCTACCTATTTTGATATTTGATAGATATTCACTAGGATCCTTTACTTTGATCTCAACTGGAGGAGTAAGAATTGTTACCTCAAAAGTAATCTTGTCTAATTCATCAATTTCAACTGGAGAAAATCTTGTATCACAAGTTGCAGCAGAAATTGCAGCATCAACTAGTCCTTCAGATAATTTTTTTACAGGTAGTGGAAATCCAATACATCCTCTTAGGGAATCTTGTTTGTTTAGAGTAACGAACACACCAGAACTAAAATCAAATTTAGCATTAAATTCTGAATCACTAATCTTTGAATTATTTTTAAGAAATTGCTCAACAGTTTTTCTTGCCATCATGACTAGGTCTTTTCCGTCTGAATCAGAAATTATTGATTCTTTCATATTTGTTAAATATGTTGAAACGCAATAAAAAACATTGACAGCTTTACTAGGAAAAGAGGCAGAACTGTATGAAAAACTACCAAATGGCAAGGTAAAGTGTACGGCTTGTGCTCGATATTGTGAGATTGGAAAAAATCAAATCGGTTTGTGTGGAATTAGAGGAAATGAGAACGGTAAACTACAACTTTATGCCTATGGCAAAGTAATTTCAGGACATATTGATCCTATTGAGAAAAAACCATTAATTCATTATTATCCTGGAAGTAAAATTTACTCTATTGCAACAACTGGATGTAATTGGCTCTGTAGGTATTGTCAGAATTCTGATATTAGTCAACGACGCAAAGTTGAAGGAATTGACATGACCCCTGATGATGTTGCAAATACTGCAGTAAAGTATGGAGCGCATGGAATTGCTTACACATACAACGAGCCATCTATCTTTATTGAGTTTGCACGAGATTGCGGTCTTGCAGCAAGAAAAAAAGGATTATTCAATGTATTTGTATCAAATGGATATGATACTCCTGAATCAGTAAACATGATGAATGACTTTCTTGATGGGATTACAGTTGACTTTAAGGGAAATGCTGAGAAAGAGTTTACAAGAAAATACATTGGAGTGCCAGATCCACAACCAATCTTTGATACATTATTAGAGATTAGAGATAAAACAAAAATTCATGTAGAGATTACAGACTTGATAGTTCCACAAGTTGGTGATGACTTGGAGCATGCAAAAAAACTTTCTAAATTTATTTATGATGAGTTTGGTCCTGAAATGCCAATTCATTTTTTGAGATTTCATCCTGACTATAAAATGATGGAGTTTCCAAGTACTCCTGTAGAGACACTTGAAAAACATTACAAGGTTGCAAAAGAGCAGGGTCTAAAGTATGTGTATTTAGGAAATGTACCTGGACACAAATGGGAGCATACCTATTGTTCTGAATGCAATGGAATTGTTGTCAATCGTTTTGGATTTAACATACGAGAGTGGAATCTAGACAAGAATAACTGTTGTAATTTTTGTGGAAACAAAATTCCAATAGAAGGGAAATTACAGAAAGGATACAAGCAAGATCGCTTTCAGATGGTATCATAATTTGTGAAAATCTTAAATCTGAAATTCACGTATTAGATACATGGCAACTAGAGATGATCTCAAAAATGATATTCTAAAAGCTACTGATGAGCAGCAAAAATTGATGGCTCAGAGAAAGCAGTTTTTGGGCTCAAAGAATAATGATGATCAGATGAATGCTTTTCGATTGACTACCATGATAATGAAATATGAGGATTTTATTCGAGATACAGAAAAGCAGCTCAGAACAATGTCATGATTCTATAAAATATCGTATTTTCCGCCTGTCTTTGCTCTGTATATAACATCAGGCTTTCTGAGAAATATTCCTGATTCTAATACTCCTGCAGTCAGTTTTATTTTCTGAGTTAGTGTTTTTGGATTTTTTATTGTTCCAAAGTCACAATCAAGAATGATGTTGCCATTTTCTGTAAAGAAGGGATAACCACGTTCAAGCGTTCTTAGTTGTGCTTTTCCTCCAATTTTTTTAATGTCTCGAGTTACAGCGTTTCTTGCAAGTGGATGAATTTCTACTGGAACTGATCTAGTAAAATTTTTTACAAACTTTGACTTGTCTGCCATGACCACTACTTTTTTTGCTAGACTAAACAAAATATTTTCTCGAAGCAATGCACCGCCACCGCCTTTGATTACAAATTTCTGTGAATCAATCTGATCTGCACCATCATATACTATATCGATGTAATCTACTTGATCAGCTTCTATAAGTGGAATTCCCACTTTTTCTGCAGTTAGTTTGATTTGTAGTGATGTTGGCACCCCTTTGATGTTGTATTTTTTTAGTTTGATTAGTCTTCCAAGTGATTTTACAAGTGTAGTAGCTGCTCTTCCACTACCTAATCCAAT
>JBFIEJ010000027.1:0-15183 GCA_041603475.1 Candidatus Nitrosopumilus sp.
AGAGAAAGTAGATGACTTTAGTTCCTCTGCAACAGTAATCTCATCAAGTGCCACATGTGTTGATACTGAATGTGCAACTGAATCATCTGATGATGAATCAAAAGATGATGATAAAGAAAAAAATGACTAAATGATAATAATCTAAAAAATATTTTCCTAACATGCAAATCAAAAGACTTTCATTTTACCATTCTCAAGTCCATTTGTGGGTAATATCAAACAGGTCATTGTAGTTAGAACCGATCTGGATATGGGTAAAGGCAAGATTGCAGCCCAAGTAGGTCATGCTTGTGTGTTGGGTGCTGAGCATGTCAGAAAATCTCACCCTGAATGGTATGAAGAATGGTGGGGAGGTCAAGAAAAAGTAGTAGTAAAGGTCTCTGGAATAAAGGAATTAGATGAGGTAAAAAGACATGCAATTGATCTTAATTTGCCATGGTCAGAGGTAACTGATGCGGGCCATACTCAGATAGCTCCTGGAACAACAACATGTATCTCTATTGGTCCTGCACCTGAAAATTTAATTGATAAAATTACTGGTGATTTAAAATTACTCTAATAATTACTTGGAATAAGATATAACAAGGCTTGATATTTTTTCAATTGTGAAGAAAAAAGGGATATTTGTAACTGTATTTTTTGGATTCATTTTACTCTCCTCAACTGTACTGATTACATTACCTGGAATTATTCCATCCGAAGAAGATCCCGAACTTACACTTACTGGAACTCCTGCTGATAATTTCTCTGATGCTGAACGTCCACAATTTTGTGGTTCTGGAATTCCAAAATCTACTGATTATGTAACAGAATATGCCATTCCAACTGTTTGTACTAATCCATTAGCAATTACAACTGACTATGATGGAAATGTTTGGTTTACAGAAACCAATACAGGAAATTTAGGAAAGTTTGAGCCTTCAACTAAAACATTTATTGAATATGATAATTTATCATGGCCTCCAGGTGGTCGTTCAATGATGTGGGGAATAGATTATGCTCCAGATGGGTCTGTTTGGTTTACCGATGAGACATATGACTCTGTTTGGAAATTCTCTACTCTTACTCAGAAATATGATAGACTATCATATCCTTCAGAAGGAAACTCTCTTCCACAAAGGTTAGAGATTCATGGATCACAAATAATCATTAACGATTTTACTGGAAACAAACTAACATTCCTTGATCCAACTCAATCAGATGAAGTAAATTATCTCAGTATTCCATCACCTGTTGATAATTCAGTTACTGCCGACTTTGCAGTGGATGCTGATAACAATGTCTGGTTTACAAATTGGCTTTTCCAACAAGGAGGAGTCCTAGTAAAATTTAATCAGAATGGCTATTTTGATACTGTTGCATCCTCTTCTGAGCAGTTCCTTCCCCTAGTCGATTATATTCAAATTTACCAATTGCCTCCAGAATTACTTACTCCCAATGGGGCAGTAGTGGCAGAAGATGGCACAATTTGGTTGGCTGATACCACATCATCGTCATTCTTTAATTTTGATCCTAAAACAGAACAATTCACTCAGTATATCACAGCAGACCCTATGCTCAGCACATATGGTAATCAAACAGGTATTGTAAAATCCCTACTCTCTAGACCCTACTGGATAGAATCCGATGATGAAGGAAGAATAATCTTCAATGCTCAAACTGCAAATAATATCTCTGTGATGGACCCTAAATCCCAATCGCTAGTAGAGTATCATATTCCCTCCAAGAATCCAAATTGGGCTGACTGTGATCCTGGAACTGGAATGATGTTGGCTGATTGTGGTTTGGCTCAGGTCTTTGATTTTACAGTTGATGGGCAGAAAATTTGGTTTACAGAGTGGGTTGAAAATAATATTGGTGTAGTTGATACTAGTGTTCCATTACCACTTGAAATTCAATTAGAATCAAATGAAATTATCTTGTCTCCTGGAGAATCAACTCACTTTAATTTCATAATATCTCCAATATCACAAAATGACTTGCTTGGTGTATCCCTAATTCTATCTACAACTCATGACTTTTTGAGTATAGCTCCAGAACATGATACTCCAAAATCATTTCAATTAGACTCTGATGCCCCTAGACCAATACATACTACACTTTCTGTATCTGATGATGCAATGCCTGGTACATACAAAATACTAGTTGGTGCTCAATTATCTGATGTTGCAATTAGCAAATTTGTTACAGTGACAATAGAGTGATTCCAGAATTAGACCTACAAATTGGAATTTCTCTTTACAGTACAAAGTTTGCTGGAATTGGGGGAAAAATTAGAGTAACTCCTGATGATTTTCATGTTACAGAAATAATTTCCGAGAAGATAAAAAAATCAATAATAGAACAGGATGGCTATGCAGTTTACAAATTAAAAAAGAAAAAAATTGATACTAATCATGCATTATCTGATGTTTTTAGAAGAAAAGGAATTCGTCTAAAATCACTGGGACTAAAAGACTCATCAGCTATTACTGAACAATTTGTTTGCTCTGGTAATAAAGGAAAAGCAATTGAAAACTATTCTACTGAAAAATATTTTCTTGAAAAAATAGGATATGTAAAAAAACCCCTATCGAAAAAAGATATGGTATCAAATCATTTCAAAATTAAAATCTCTGAATGCTCAGATGGGCTGTCCTCTTTTTTGGAATTTGACAAAGTCCTTAATTTTTATGGATATCAAAGATTTGGCTCAAAAAGACCAGTTACACACCTAATTGGCAAGGCATTAGTGCAGAGAAATTTCAAAAAAGCAGTAGATCTTATTCTCAGTTTTACCTCAAAATATGATTCACAAGAAAATACAGAGATTCGCCAAAAACTCTCCGATGAGCTAAATTACTCGAAATACTTTGATCAGGTTCCAAAACAGATGGATATTGAACGAATAGTTCTCAAAGAAATGATTGAAAACAAGGATTACTCAAAAGCAATTCGCTCAATTCCCCTATCTTTGAGACGATTTTATGTTCAAGCATATCAGTCCTTTATTTTTAATCAATCCCTTAGTATGGCATTTTCTGCTGGTGAAAATCTATTTGAACCTCAAGACGGCGATGTCTGTTTTGATTTTAAGGGAATTATAGGAAAATATGTCAAAGGTTTAGATCAACATCTTGCATTGCCATTTGTAGGATACTCTTATTACAAAAAAACAAGATTTGATTATCAGATCTCCAAAGTTTTAAAACAAGAAGAGATCACTCCTAAGGACTTTTACATCAAAGAGATGCAAGAGATTAGCAGTGAAGGCGGTTTTAGACAAGCTGCAATTCACTGTACTGATTATTCTACTTGCAATGATACCGTAGAGTTTTCTTTATCTAGAGGTTCTTTTGCAACCATTCTTCCCAGAGAGATCATGAAACCAACAGATCCTATTGAAGCAGGTTTTTGAGATCTAAATGTTTCATTTCTCAGATGTCTTTAAGTTGGTGTTTTGTAGTGATAAAATAGATGGAAAAAGCATACATGCTAATTAGTTGTGAAATTGGAGAGGAAAATAATTTACATTCAAAATTAAAAGAATTTCCTGAAATTAAAAATTGTCTTGTCACTTATGGCAGCTATGATCTGGTAGTGGAAATTGCAACTGATACTTCATCTCAGATTAATGAATTAATCTCATCTAAAATTAGAAAATTACAAAAAATTCGTAGTACTATTACTTTACGTGTGACAAACTAGTTTCTTTTTAAAAAACCAACTATTGCACCTGACACGATAATTACAGCTCCGATGATTGCTATCTGAATCCCATAAGTAATCCATTCTGGATTAGAATACATAAAAGACGATTCAGGACCAATAACTGCATATCCTTGTAAATGAAAAATTATTCCCAAAATCCCAATTATTATGCCTGAAATTATAATGATGCCTACAATATTCATGACCTCTTTTGGTATTTTGCACTAAAAAGGGTAAAGAGAATTGATAATTTGACCAAATGATTTTTTGATTTGCTCTTTAATCGTCTTCTTTAGATGCTCCAAAGTGTACAATTGGAATTATGCTGATGAATCCCATGGACATCAATATGTTGGGTTGATACTGTTTGGCTCTGCAGCACTACTTGCAGGATTACTGTTTTTAATTTTTCACCCTCAAATAGAGTCACTAAACAAAGAAACACCAATTTTGATAAATATCATGTTCATTCCTGCTATGGCTATAGGTTTTCTTTATGGTGTAAGAATTACTGAGAGGGCAGTTGATCCCGGAGAAATTCGTAGCTCCTTTAAAAGATCATTGACAAAAATCTTTCTCTTCTTTTTTGTAATGGGGGGAATGTTCAGCTCTGTCAACTTTGCAATTAACGGAGGTAGTGTGATGCCAGATGTTAGTATCCTTGAAGATGGATTATTACCATGGCTTGATGAATTTGTAAGAGCAAATGGGGGCGCTACATTTCTAATAATAACTAGTATTACACTAATGGCTGGTGCAACAAAAAGAATTGTTGGAATGAATTCTGGATTCCTAAATAGAATGGTTACATTTGTTGGAACATTTATCTTCTTTACAATGCTTGCACTCAGTTTTACAAAATCTGATCCTACATCATCTGGAGTATTTTTGTATACCTTTTATCAAGCAGGAATTGTTGGTGGTGCATTCTTTGCAATGAATCGCCTGACAAAAAACAAAAACATGATGGAAGACTTTGCTAATGGATTCTAATTATTTGTCAATATCGACATAAATTCCAGATATTTTGTTATTTATCCTGTCAAGATATTTCTCACAAGTATCTAGTTTGAAATCATTCTCTTTACATTCGTTAAAATGAGCAGTATTGTCTCTTGAGATATTATCTGAAAACAAAACATCATCTGCCATGAATAATGCTAGTATCCCAATTGCTGCAAGGCTGGCAGCAACTACAATCATGGAATATCCTACTTGGGCATAATTGTGAGGCTCTTTCATTTACAAAAAATCAATGACTCTTGAATTTAATCTTTTCAAGTTTAGATTATGCGATCAAAATCGTATCACTAGAGTGATTTTTGGGAAAAAAAGAAAAGACAGTAGTAAAAATCATCTCTATTGAGTATACAAATTCTACAGTATGAGTTTCTAGGTCCTATACCCCTTGATGAGTGGGGCCCTCCTATGGAAAAACTTGTTTATTTGATTCTATCAAGAGATGGGGATAAATTCAATATTCTATATGTGGATGACTGCAAAAAAACAGAAGAAAAATCATTTTTTGTTCAACATTCAAAGTTTCAATGTTGGATTGAAAAAGCAGGTTCTGAGAAATCACTGTATCTTGCAATATTGCCAATGTTTGAAGCTAGTGATGAGAAAAGACAAAATATCATAAATAAAGTAATTATTCAATACAAACCAACTTGTAATTCTGTCCCTGATGTTAAACCTGATTATGCTGTACGAAGCTCTGATGTTGATAATGTTGAGAATGAAAAATATTCCTGTGCATGTTGCGGTGCTGAAATGAATGCTGAAAAAGTTCTTGAAAAATCTACTCTTTACAGATGTTCCAGTTGCGGATTAAGTGATACAAAACTTAACTCTTGACTTTGTTTTGAACATCAAAGAGTTGCAATGTCAACAAGTCAATGGCTTTCTTCAAGTGTTGGAATTCATTAACTGAATGAATTTGACCCTCTACTAATGCCCTCATAATTTTCACAGTATTTTTTTGAAAATCATCTGATGCAACAATCTCCATTGCATTAATTTTTGATAAAATATTATCTAAATCTTTTATCATTTCATCTGAAGGTTTGTGTTTATCCATAACTTTATGATTTAATTTTACTATATGAATTGTTACAGAAGATCCTCATCAATTTCTTGAATAGGATCTAAATACTGCTGGCATGTGCATGTCGGGATTTGACATTTTCCAACTTTGATGATTGAGTTGCTTCTCTCATTTGGTATGTGGGCCTCATCTGTGTGGTGACATCTTTTGCAATTCATAGATGAACATCAAAAACCCATTATTTAAGCCCAAAAGTTATGGGATTAGAACAGCTCTTGCTTTGATTTGAGAATCTTTTAATTTTTTTAAAACTTCATTTGCACTCTCTAATGGAAAGACTTCTGTAACTACTTCGATACCTCTCTCACTACAAATCTTAATTACTTGCTCCATATCTTTAGTGGAGCCAATCAGTGTTCCTCTAATTGTCTTTTCTTCAAATGCAACAAATGCTGGCTTTTCTCCAATTGTTGCAATTACTATTAATCCGCCCTTCTTTACTGATTTTATTGCAGTATCTGTAACAATATCAGCTGGTGCAAAAACTATAGCTGCATCAAGCAATCCGTGTTTGCTTTTTAATTTATCTAAAAACTCTTCTTGATCTTCAGAAAATTTGATTGCATCATTTGCCCCGAGTTTCTTTGCAACATCAAGATGTTCTTGTGTTCTTGAAAAAGCAATGACGTCACAATCTTCTACTTTGGCAAACTGAACTGCCATGTGACCTACTCCTCCAATCCCAAATATGCCGATTTTTTTATGTGATTGCGGTTCTGCAGCTTTTACTGCTTTGTATGCAGTAATGCCTGCACAAAATAGCGGCGCTGCATATTCTGGTTTCATATCTTCTGGAACCTTTGTTGCAAAATCTTGCTTTACTGTAATGTATTCTGAATATCCCCCTTTGAAAGATTCACCAGTAATAATTGATGATTCACAAAGATACTCTTTTCCTTCTTTACAATATTGACATTCCTTACATGCCTCTAATAGCGGTGTAATTCCTGCCCTATCTCCAATTTTAAATTTAGTTACTTTGTCTCCAATTTCAACTACTTTTCCAACCACCTCATGACCTGGAACTGTTGGAAGTGTTGGAGGAATTCCTAATTCTTTCCAATCCCCCTCAATTCCATGGAGTTGAGAATGACAAACTCCACAGGCTTCAATTTTTAGTAAAATTTCCTCAGGGCTCTGAATCTCATGTCTATCAATTGTAGTAAATTTTAATGGATTAGTCTCAATTTTGTCACATTTTTCTAAAACCATGGCTCTCATCTTTTCCATATATTGAAGAAAAAGACACGAAATTTTAAGATTCGCTCATTAGAAAAATAAAGGACCGAATTTACTCTTTATTATGACTGAAATTTCTGATGAGGATAAAGAACGAGTAAAACTATTACAGTTAATATCCTCCTCGAAAAATGAATTCAAAAATCTCTCTTTAGAACAATTACAACGATTACAAGAACTAGTTGAAAAAAAAGATTACAGCCATGATAAAAAGGCCCACAAATCAAAAGTAAAACTACTGGGGAAGATTAATGTTCGAATCTATGAACTAACTGAAGGACGAGGAATTTGGGGTTAAACCCAATTAAGTACTAATAATCTATAGAGTAATGAATAACTGTGGAAAATAATCTAATTCATGAAACTAGCCCCTATCTACTTCAACATGCACACAATCCCGTCGAATGGTATGGTTGGAATGATGAAGCATTAAACAAAGCAAAAAATGAAAATAAACCAATTTTCTTGAGCATAGGTTACAGTTCTTGTCACTGGTGTCATGTGATGGCACACGAATCATTTGAAAATGATGAAGTTGCAAAATTTATGAATGAAAATTTTGTTAACATCAAAGTCGATAGAGAAGAAAGACCTGACATTGATGACATTTATCAAAAAGTTTGTCAGATAGCCACTGGTCAAGGCGGATGGCCATTGAGTATTTTTCTAACTCCTGATCAAAAACCATTCTATGTTGGAACATATTTTCCAGTTTTAGATTCCTATGGACGTCCAGGTTTTGGAAGTATATGTCGTCAACTCTCACAAGCTTGGAAAGAAAAACCCAAAGACATTGAAAAGGCAGCAGAGAATTTTCTTGATGCCCTAAACAAAACAGAGACTATCAAAGTTCCATCCAAATTAGAAAGGTCTCTGCTTGATGAGGCTGCAATGAATCTGTATCAATTAGGGGATTCAACATATGGGGGATTTGGTTCTGCCCCGAAATTTCCTAATGCTGCAAATGTGTCGTTTTTGTTTCACTATGCAAAATTATCAGGTCTCTCAAAATTCACTGAATTTGGGCTCAAAACTCTCAATAAAATGGCAAAAGGGGGAATCTTTGATCAAATTGGTGGAGGATTTCATAGATATTCTACTGACTCAAAATGGTTGGTGCCTCATTTTGAAAAGATGCTTTATGACAATGCATTGATTCCTGTGAACTATGCAGAGGCATATCAGATTACCAAAGATCCGTTTTATCTTGAGGTATTGCGAAAAACACTAGACTTTGTTTTACGGGAAATGACATCCTCTGAAGGTGGATTTTATTCTGCATATGATGCAGACTCTGAAGGTGTTGAAGGAAAATTCTATGTTTGGAAGAAAAGTGAGATTAAGGAAATTCTTGGAGATGATTCAGATCTATTTTGTCTTTACTACGATGTTACTGATGGTGGAAATTGGGAAGGCAACAACATTTTGTGTAACAATCTCAATATATCTACAGTCGCGTTTAATTTTGGAATTTCTGAAGATAAAGTTAGAGAAATTTTAAAAGAGTGCTCTGAAAAATTATTAAAAGTTCGCTCAACTAGAATTTCTCCTGGGTTAGATGATAAAATACTAGTATCTTGGAACTCACTTATGATTACTGCCTTTGCAAAAGGATATCGTGTAACAAATGATCAAAGATACCTTGATGCTGCAAAAAACTGTATCTCATTTATTGAAAAAAATCTCTATAAGGATGAAAAACTGTTGAGAACATTCAAGGCAGGAACTGCAAAAATTAATGGTTATCTTGAAGATTATTCTTATTTTGCAAATGCATTACTTGATGTCTTTGAAGTAGAGCCTGATTCTAAATATCTCAAACTAGCATTGAATTTAGGAGATCATCTAGTTGATCATTTCTGGGATTCGGAGAGTAATAGTTTCTTTATGACATCCGATGATCATGAAAAACTTATCATTAGGCCCAAAAGCAATTATGATTTGTCTCTCCCATCAGGAAACTCAGTCTCTTCCTTTGTAATGCTTAGACTATATCATTTATCTCAAAAACAGGAATTTCTTGATATCACTACAAAAATCTTGGAATCTCAGGCTCAGATGGCTGCAGAAAATCCTTTTGGTTTTGGTTATCTACTAAACACCCTATCGATATACTTGGAAAAACCTGTAGAGATTACTATTATTAATACTGAGAATTCTGAATTATGTAAAAATCTACAAACCAATTATTTGCCAAATTCATTCATGATAACACTTCATAATTCAAGTCAATTACAGAATCTTTCTGAATATCCATTCTTTGCAGGAAAAACATTTGAAGAAAAAACTAATGTCTTTGTGTGCAAAAACTTTGCTTGCTCTTTACCTTTGAAAACCCTTGATGAAATAGATTCTCATCTTTAGATTTTTTTCAAATTGACCTGAATAGTATTTCCTACTTGAGGTCTGCCCATATTGTCATATCTGGATTTTGGCATTGCAATTGTAATTTGTGTTTGCTGATATGTCTTGATGTTGACTGTTGGTTGGGCCTGAAGAATTGCTTCTAGTAGTGGCATTACTTGTTCTTTTGTTTCAGAATCTAATTTTTTTGAAACATTTTCTATGATCATTTGTTTCTGTGAAATTGGTTCAGTCGATACATTCTCAATTAGCGTAAGCTGAACCATTTGACCATTGTCTACTATTTGTGTAATTTTAAACTCGTTTGTTGCTGACACTACATTTTATGATAATCTTGATGATTTATCTTTACCGTATTGAGAAATACAGAGCCACCATTGCAGTAACAACTGCAGCAGATACTCCTAATCCAAAGATGATTTTACTACCATCTACTTTCAATGTTTTACAATTATTCAAATAGAATTAAACTGTAACTGATAGGAATTGAAACAAATTATTTCATTGGTCTTTTGCATGACTGTGTGAATACTTTGAAATTATATTCATGCCTCAACGAAAACACTATTTGATAGTTTTTAGAATCTATTTGATTTTTCCTCAGAATCCTCTTTAGGCTTGATTTTAGCCTCATTTTCTTGAATTTCTGCAGTTTGTGGATTCAAAATTGATTTTTTAATTAATGCTGCACGTTCTTTTATGATTTGGTTGAACTCCTTCATGTCCTCCAAGCTAGGTGTCTGTTGTTGGCTTTGATATGTTTGCATAAATCCAGAATACACACATCCTGTAATAATCCCAAATGCTGTATCTGGAACTGATTCTACTTCTGGGACAAAATTTTCTGCAATTTGTCTATATGATTCTGACTCGCTAATGTAGTAATCAATCAAACTATCTATGAAATCCTTATTTTCTTTGGAGATTCCCATGGCTTTTTGATGATTTCCTAGTTTATTTAATTGTCTTGTGATTAATCGTTTATTTATTCATGAATTATTTCTTAGATGTTGTGGAAATTAGAATTTGATGAAGGATATTTTCGTATATTTGATTCTAAAAAACTAGTTGCCGGATACTTTGATCCTGATTATGGAGATATTTTTCCAAAAGATAATGCTGAAGAAATAATTTCTGCGATGATAAAAAACCATGATAAAGTTTTAGGAGGACTAGTTATGGTCCCCCTTGTTAAATTCGGTTTATTTGATACCGATTTAGATACTACTCTTTCTAAAGTTGCAGAAAATGTGAATCGAGTTAGTACACACCTGCAAAAATGGAATGCATTCTTGGAACAATCAAATCTTCAAAAACATTCTATTGGAATATCTCATACAGATCAAGATATGCTTACTATAACATTCCCATTAAAATTCTCAAAACCAACCCCTCTAGAAAAAAATCAACTCTTAGATGAGTTAATTCCTACTTTAGATTTGTTGCAGAAATTAGATTTGTTATGATCCTTCCAGAGAATCTAGTAATTCCGATATATACTGATAATGTAATTGCAAGAATTACAAATGTGCCGATGGGAAATTCTGGAACCGCAGCGTATTCTTCTGATTCAGCAATAAGTGAATACTGATTAATGTTGGATGTCTGAATCTTGTCTGGAATTGATACTAAAAAGAATGCATTATCTTGGGCTCTAAGATAGTCCGGTTCTGGGTTAACTCTGGTAACTGCAGCTACCTTCCCATCTTTATCATAAAGTGTGGCTACCACTGAGATTGTATTTGCAGTGATCTCTCCCTTGTTTGTAACTATGCCTGTTATCATTAAATTATTGTGACTGTCTCTTGAAAGTTTTGACTCTGAGATATCAATTACCTGGTTTTTAGGAGTACTAATTTTATAATCTAATTCTAAAGAATATGATTTTATTTTATTTATCTCGCCGTTTGTTAAAAGTAAATCAAAGGGACCTTTCATTCCTGGCATGATTATATTTACCATGGAATTAGTTTCTACCACTTCCATTATATGCCCATTTTCATCAAACAACGTTACAAGAATGCTGATTTGATTTAATGGTGATTTTAAATTATTAATAATTTCTCCGACAATGTGAAGGGTTCCATCATCTCCAATGTATTGTTGATCATTTTCTATATACACATCACCAAAAGCCAATGGTGCCATTGAAACAAGTATTACTGTAATGAGCAAAAATCTCACCATATTGTAATTGAACTGTTTTCTTTAAAGAAGTTTATGTCTATTTGAAAATTTTGTTGATTATGGCAAATGCTCAATTTTCCATTTTTGAGCCTCATTAATACAATTAAACCACTCTACTTCAATTTTTTCTGAGTCAAATTCACCTGCTTCATTTTTGAATTCTTTGTCACAGCGAGTTTTCATCTCTTCTGATATCTGAATGACTTTTTGGGTTAAACCACTTTGAGGAGCTTCAAATTTTTCTGGTTCTTCATAATTTTTAACGCCAGTTTTAGCCGAATAGAATTCAACTAGCCCCTGCATCTCGTATTCAAGTGATTCTTGAAATTGTGTATCTGATCTTACTTTAGCTGAATCATCACCTGTCTTAATCCATTCAATGTACTGTGTATCGCTTTCCAACTGTGTTTCAGATGATAATTTTAACAGCTCAACTGAACTCTTGAATAATTCTGGAGGAGTTAATTTATCATATTTGGCAATAACATCTTTGAATTTATTCAGATGTTCGTCGTAAAATTTTAACAGTTCTTCCTTTGTAATGTCTCCTTCTTCCCATCTTGTTTTCTCAGAATAGAATTTTGTCTGCAAGTCTTTGATCTCTTCTTGAATTTGTTCTAATTCTGTGCCAAACTGAAATCCTTTCTGCTTGGTTTGATCTACTGAATAATTGTATCCTGCAATTGCACCAATAATTAAAACAGCTATGCCAACAATGATAATATTTTGAATTTTCTTTTTCTTCAAAGATAATCTACGTAATTTCCATCTTCATCTAACTTTAACTCTATAGTAAATTCAGAACCGCTGATAAATGATTCATTACGAACTGATCTGACTCTTGCTATTACTAATTCATAGGGCCAAATCTCAACTACTATTGAACCAACACTTACTTTTGGGATATCTGTGATGATAATATCTTCTTTTTTTACCCCGTGCCTTTCTATCATGTGAAGAGCGTGATCTAAGAGGGGTTTTGGATTATTATTGTTTAATACCCAAACTGTTCCTTCATAATCAATTTTTTGCAATTTGAAACAGTTCTGATTATACTCATATAACAATTATTCGGGATTAATTACATTCAGTGTCATTGTACTGACAACTCTGGAAAGCTTTCTAATTGTTGCAATTGCCTTTTCAAATCCATCCTGATTTTCTGTTTGAATCTCTGCAATTACATCATACGCTCCAAACGTAAGGTATGCATTGGTAATATTTTGCATCTGTTTTAGTTCATCAACAATATATTCTTCGGCTCCTAAATCACAATTTAATAAAATGAATCCTTTGTGCATTACTTTATCTTGATATAATTTACAGAGTTCGAGCCTTTAAGTTTTACAGTTTTTACCATCTACTACGTCCGCCGTAGCTATTTCTATTGTCTTTGTCGTTGTATCTTTTTCTAGGACCTCTACTGTCTCTAGGATTTCCACCTCTGTCAGATCTTCCATATCCTCCAGAACGTCCACCTCTCGAATAATTGGATCTTGATTGTCCTCCATATCGTCTTGATGGTGTTTGTCTTTTTAGTGGATCTGGAATTGAAATTTGAATTCCCATCTCTTCATTTAGGTCACGTAATGGTACTTTGATTTGACGTTTAATTAAATTCCAATCTCCTACTGAAGAATATGATACAAATGTAACGGCTCTTCCTTTTGCCCCTGCTCTTGCAGTTCTTCCAATTCTATGAAAATATGCCATCTCTTGATTTGGAACATCATAATTTATCACCAGTTCTACTCTTGGTACATCTATTCCTCTAGATGCAACATCTGTTGCAACCAAAATATCGGCCTTACCACTACGGAATTTCCCCATTGATTGCTCTCTTCTATGTTGAGACATATCTCCTTCAATTGCAACAGCATCAAATTTTTCTTGATGCAAAAATTTTGCTACATCTCTAGTTCTGTATTTTGTTGAACAAAATACAATACTCTGTCCTTTAATTGGTTTGATAAAATCAATAAGATGCTTGAATTTGTCACGGTCTTTAATAACAAGATATGATTGGTCAATTCCCTCTCCACTCAAATCATCTGCATCAAGTAAGAACTGTTTTGGATTGTTGAGATATTCTTCTGATAATCTTAAAATTTCAGTTGGCATTGTTGCTGAAAACAATGACATTGTTCTATCCTCAGGTGCCAAATCCAAAATAAATTGAATATCATCAATGAATCCCATATCTAGCATGGTGTCTGCCTCATCCAGCACAATGTGGGTGATGTCCCTTAACTCAATTGAACCTCTTTTTAGATGGTCTATTAATCTGCCAGGTGTTGCAACTACAATTTCTACCCCTCTATCAAGTGCATCCAACTGTAGTCCCATTCCTTGTCCTCCGTAAACTGTTGCTACTCTGATTCCTGTGTATTTTGCAAATTTCTTTATCTCATCTGTAATTTGCATTGCAAGTTCTCTTGTTGGTGCCATGATGAGTCCTTGGATTCCATTTTTTGGTTTTATGTCCTGCAGCATAGATAATGCAAAGGCTGCAGTTTTTCCAGAACCTGTATGTGCTTGACCTACAACATCTCGTCCTGCAAGTAACACTGGAATTACAGCTTCTTGAATTGGAAATGCTTCTTCAAAGCCTTGATCTACAATTCCTTTTAGTATATTCTCGCTTAATCCTAATTCTTGAAATTTTGTCATTTTTATTTACTTCTCTTTAGCAATGACGAAAAAGCTCATTGCCCACTCGTCATTATTCCGATATTTTCAAACCCTGTTCACGATTAATAAACGCTTGTTATTATCTATGCATCTAGTTGGGCATCAATTATTTTTTTAAAACTATCAAATGGTTGTGCTCCTTTTAATTCTACAAATCCTAATTTTTCATTTCCTACAAAAAATCCTGGTGTGCCTGAAACTCCATACTTTCGTCCATCTTCTAGATCATTTTTGATTTCATCAATGTATTTTCCACTTGTTAGGCATGAATCAAATTTCTCTTGATCTAAATTAATTGATGATGAATATTGACTGAATACTGCTAGTGAATCTGCAGTTTCAAGATTATTCCATTGATTTTGATTATCAAATAACATATCATGCATTGCCCTGAATTGTCCTTGTTCATTTGCACATTCTGCTGCAACAGCTGCTGGTAATGCATTTGGATGAATACTTTGTATTGGGAAATCTCTGAAAACTAGTTTGACTTTTCCTTCATTGATGTACTCTTCAAGAATTAATGGGAGTGTTTGAACATGGAATCTTGCACAAAATGGACATTGAAAATCTGAAAATTCTACAATTGTAATTGGTGCATCTGGATTTCCAATTATTGGATCATCATCAAATGAAATTTTTACTGGTTGCTTTGGTTGTGTTGTAGGTAGTTGATTTTGCATTATTTTGAGCTCTAATTTTGCTAGTTCCTCTTCAAGCTTTTCTTCAGATATTTGTCCGGAATTAGAAGAGGAATAGGAACCTGCAAAAAATGCAGCAATTCCTACAACAATGATTAAAGATACGATTAATCCATTAAAAGTCGATTTTTTAACTGATACATGATTGTCATTTTTTTGACTTTGCTCAAAATCGTCTGAACTCATTTGACATTGTTCCAAAAT
>JBFIEJ010000028.1:0-14859 GCA_041603475.1 Candidatus Nitrosopumilus sp.
GGAAATCTACCTTCTCCTGGTCAACATACAGAAAGTTTTGCAGAAGCAAAAAAATTTAGTGACAATTTTGAAATTCAAGGAATTGAAATCATTGCAAATTCTGAGGGAATACTTGATTTTTCAATTGCTCATCCATCTGAAACAATGTCTACAACAAAACTTTTGGAATCACAATCAATCAAAGATGTAGGCCAGCACAAAACCCTGATTGTAAGCACTGGTAAGGATTCAAGCAATGATAATTTAGGTAATTCACTGTCTTCTCTTTGGAACTGTGCCAATGCCATAAAAAAAGATGGACTTGCAATTCTTGTTGCTGAGTGCAAAGGTGGACTAGGATCTGAGGCACTACAGCAATACATTGAAGACCGACTAAGCTTGGAACAACTACGAAATCCTACAAAGTATATTGATGGAATGGAGGATTTGTTGTTTCTATCGGAGATTCAAAAGAATTTCCAGATTGGATTAGTCTCAATACTTCCAGAATTTTATGCAAAGAAACTAAATATGATTTCAATGTCTGGGATAAAATACTCTATGGATTATATTTTAAAAACACAGGGTGCAAGACAAAAAGTTGCAGTAGTAACTGATGGTGCTAGATTACTATTAAGGTAAAAAGAAAGGCAAGAAATCAGAAGGTAACGGTGCACACAAAATTGCTAATCCTATAATTCCGATATATGCAAGTTTTCTGTTTCTTGAAAGAGGTGATATGTCATCCAATGGTGTTGCACTCGGGTTACGTGAACTCATAACTAAAATCAACATTGCCATTAACCAATAGTTTAACAAAACAAGAATTGCCATACTTCCATAAGTTGCATATCTGTGAATCTTGGCCCCTAATAGTGTCCTGGCCATATGTCCTCCATCAAGCTGCCATGCAGGAAGCAAATTCAAAAACGTAATTAGAAATCCAATCCATGCTGCAAACATTACTGGAGTCATAATTACTTCATGTCCTTGCCCTGCCTTGCCAAACAATGCCAAACTAGCAGTCATTAGTAGTGGCTCTCCTTGATTCCATTCGATTAACTTTGATTCTGCAAATAGACCTGCTGCTATGTCTTGATCTAAAATTGGCGCTGTATATGCTCCATAAATTGAGACAATTATTGCAATGACTAGTCCTGCAATGGGTCCTGCAATTGCAACATCAAATAAAATTTCTCGATTAATAGTTAATCCTTTTGATTGAATGAATGCACCAAATGTTGGGATTCCATAAAGAGGAATTCCTGGTATGAAATAAGGCCATGTAGTTTTTAGCCTATGAGCTTTAGCTGCAATAATGTGACCAAGCTCATGAATTCCTAGAATTCCAAGCAATGACAAAGTGTAAACTCCTGCCATTTCTAATGGATCTCCAATTTCAATAATGGAATTAGTTCCAGATGTCCTATAGTATCCATCAATCATTACAAACCCAATAACTATTGCAAACAAAATTCTTGGAGTCCATGAAGTGCTTAACCATCTTCTCTGTTTTTTTGGAGAAAATTTCTGGATGATTATATATTTTCCATCATCCATCTGTTCTAATTTGCATACGTATCTCATATTTTCAAGCTTTCTTGCCAATTCCTCAAACTTTGATTTGAACTGTGAATTAATTATCTTAAATTCTAATGAAAATTCTGTCTTTGTAAAATCACTAACCTCAAAAATTGAATTTACTATTTCAATTACCTCTTCTTGAGATGGTTCCTCCATCCTTTAGGACTAAATCCATCCATTAAATGGTCTTTTGGTTTAAAATTAAATATTGATACTATTATTCTAAAACATGCAGGTAATTCTAAGACAATTAGGGGATTGCAATATTCGTAGAGCAGAACCAAGCGATCTAATTCCTGTAATGGAGATCAACTTGAAAACTCTACCTGAGCACTATTCTGATTATTTCTATGAAAGTTTGCTAGCAGAATTACCAGAGGCATTTATTGTTGCAGAAATTGGTGGCAAGCATGTAGGCTACATAATGTGTAAAACTGAATATGGTTTTTCAAACTTTAAGAAATTAGGTTTTGTAAAAAAGGGTCATGTCGTATCCATTGCAGTTTTAGATGAATATAGACGAAAAGGAATTGGAAATGCGCTAGTAGAAGAGTCAGTAAATGGCGTAAAATTAAGAAAATGTGATGAGTTCTATCTAGAAGTTAGATGCAGTAATAATGAAGCAGTTAGACTATATGAAAAACTTGGGTTTGTAATCCGACAACAACTAAATGCTTACTATAGAGATGGCGAGGATGCATATCTTATGGCTATAGAGTTGAATTAGTTAAAACCAATAAATAACTCACAAAAAAATTCTTTGCAATGGATAAACGCAAAGGCATGGGAATTACAATTTTTCTTCTTTGCATTGGCGGGTTTTTTCTATATGCATATTTACTGATGCTATCTGAATGGAGTCCTATTGTTTTACAATTATCAGTCTTGATGATTGCAGGTGGAATTCTTGGAGTAATTGCATGGATTGGATATGTTATGGCTACTACAAAACCTACATCTGCTTCAATTACATCTGATGATTGATCTATTTTGAAATCTTAACATCCACTACTGTTTGATAATATCTTGGTCCAACTGGTCTGACAATTTTAGATCCCAAAATTTCTGATTTAACTGAAGTAACTTGCAAATAATGTTCTTCAGAAAGTTTTCCAGCATCTGCTTTTTTATCTGCATGAATATGGGAATAGTAGTGAATTATTCCTCCGTCTTTCGTAGCATCAATTGCTGATAATAAAAATTCATCAGATCTTTCTGGGAGTAACATTAAGGTTCTATCTGATTTGTCAATTAGTTGTTCTTTGATAATTACAGAGGCATCTCCATTAATTGAGATTACTTTTCCCGCTAGTTTGTTTAGTGCAATATTTTTCTCACAAAGTTCAGATGCGATGGGATTGATATCAATACTAAACACTGTACATTCTTTCTTTTTTGCAATCATTATCGAAAACATTCCTACCCCTGCAAACATGTTTGTTACAGTCTCTCCATCTTGGGTTAAATTTGCAATTCTTTCTCTCTCAGTTGATAATCGTGGTGAAAAGAACGCATTTTCTACATCTACAATAAATTTACAGCCAAACTCTTTGTATTCGGTCTCTGTAGAGCCTTCTCCTGCTAAAAGCTCCAAATTTCTAGTCCTAAAATCTCCCTCTACTGCTGATGCTTGATAAAATACGCTTTTGGCAATTTTTACCTCCTTTAACAAAGTTTGACCAATAATTTTTTTCTTTGAAAGTAATGAATCTGGAATTCTTACAATGATAATATCTCCAATCTGATCAAATGCTGAGATCAGTTCTTCACTTTCTTCTGGTGTTAGCACACTCTCAAGTGCCTTTTTTAGCATTCGAGTCAATGTTTGTAATAGAAATTTCCAGATGATTTTTGATCCTTATCAAGTCTACTCTCAAGTTTGTTAACTCTTGGTCTGAGACTCTTCTCATCTCTTCTAAATGACATGTCTAGTGATTTTAGGAATCTGTTCATTGCATCTGCTTTTGGCATAGGGGGCGTTGCTTTACCTGCAACCCCTGACTCTCCTTCAAATATTATCATTGTATCTGATAACAAATCCATCAATTGTAAATCGTGATCAATAACAATAGCTGATTTACCAAAAGAGCGGACAAATTTCTGTAAAAATTTTGCAACAGCAATTCTGTCTTCAACATCCAAAAATGCAGATGGCTCATCTAAAGCATAAACATCTACTTTTTGTAAAAGGCAAGATGCAACTGCAACTTTTTGCAATTCTCCACCTGAAAGATTTTTGATTGATTTATTGTAGAGTTTTTTTATTTTTAATGGATCAAGTATTTGTTCTTCCTCCATACTTCCCTCAACTGGATTGCCATTTGCTTTGTCTAGAATTGATAAAACTTCTACATCCAAATCATTTTGAAGATATTGTGGTTTGTATGCAATCTTTATTTTTTTATCAACAGTTCCAGTATCTGGAGCTTCAACTCCTGCAATCATCTTCATCATTGTAGTTTTACCTAATGCATTTGCTCCCATTATGCCTAAAACTTCGCCTTTTCTTACTCTGCCAGGCTCAATTGTTACTGAAAATTTAGAATATTTTTTTTCTAGTTTTGGATAAACGATAACATCACTACCCTCCTGAAAATTTTCAGTAGAAGTTGATGACACATCAAATGAAAATTTCTTGTCTCTAAATCTCACGTTTTCAGTTGGAAGATAACCGTCAAGAAATACATTGATTCCTACTTTTGTTGATAAAACATTTGAAACAATTCCATAAGCTGCAGGTTCACCGTACAACACTTCGATAAAGTCACTAAGAAAATCTAAAAGTGTCAAGTCATGTTCTACTACCATTACACTTTTTCCAATTGTTGCCAATCCTTGAATTACTCTTGCAACACCTGCTCTCTGAAAAACATCGTTGTAAGAGGATGGTTCATCAAAAAAGTAAAACTCTGCATCTTTAGATGCAGCAGCTGCAACTGCAATTCTTTGTAGTTCTCCACCGCTTAATTCCTTTAAGCTTTGTTCCATTGAATTTTGTAATCCTAATTCTCTTACTAGTTCTCTTGAAACTCCTCTCTCATCATATTTGTCAAGTAATTCATTCCCGGTTCCATCAAAGGCTTCAGCAATATGGTGAACTTGTTGAGGTTTTATTGATGCACGAATTTGTTTTTGTTCAATCTTTTGAAAGTGTTGTTTTAACTCTGTTCCGCTATAATATTTCAAAATTTCATCCCATTCTGGTGGATTTTCATATCTTCCAAGATTTGGTTTTAGATTTCCTGAAAGAATGTTGACTACAGTACTTTTTCCCATTCCGTTTCGTCCCAAAAGTCCTACGACTTCTCCTTTTTTTGGAGTTGGCAATTTGTATAGTCTAAATGAATTGGGTCCATACTGGTGAATTTTATCTGTAGCTAATTCGCTTGCAAGATTAACAATTGTAATTGCATCAAATGGACATACTTTGACACATATTCCACAGCCATTGCAAATATCTTCATCAATTTGTGCCTTTTTGGTTTCCTCGTTGAGAACGATACATTCGGCCCCTGATTTGTTGACTGGGCAGTATTTTATGCACTCTAACCCACATTTTTTTGGTTGACATAATTCCTGATCTAATACTGCAACTCTATGTGTCATGTTGTGATTCGGTATTTTCTTTGCTTTATACCTATTTTGAAGAAGAATTTGGGCTCGTCGTTACGTTAATAGATGAGAAATAGAGAATACACTTCAAGCCGGCCATAGCGTTAGGGTGCGACCCAATCCCTTTCCGAACTTGGAAGTCAAACCTATCGTCGCTGTTGTGCTACTAAGATGCGAGAGCCCTTGGGAAGCAACAGTGCTGGCATTTTCAATTATTCAATGAATCTTTTAATATCGAATTCATTGGGTTGAAGTAATTATGCCAAACTGCTCAGTTTGTGGAGAAATATGTGATAATGACATTCGATTGCTAAACCACATGATGGAAAAACATGGATGGAGAAATCCCAATGTTGGAACACCTGATAGAAATAGTAGGGGATACTAGATTTACAAATTTTGTAAATAATCTAAAATCAATCTTACTCCAAAACCTGTAGCTCCTTTTGGATTGTATGGTTTTTCTTTAGTAGCTACTTGTGTCCATGCGACCCCTGCAATATCAATATGTGTCCATGGTGTTTTTTCTATTGCATTTCTCAAAAATGCAGCAGCTGTGATGGTTCCTGCGGCTCTACCAATTCCAACGTTTTTCATATCTGCAACATCTGATTTTATCATGTCCAAATAATCTTGGTTTAAAGGTAATTCCCAAACCTCCTCTGTAGTTTTTTTAGATGATTTGATTATTTTCTTTGAAAGTTTTTCATCATTTGATACAATTGCAGCTACATTAGTACCCAATGCAACAATGCATGCTCCTGTTAACGTAGCAAAATCAATTATTGCTTTAGGCGAATAATGTTTTTCTCCATATGCCAAGGCATCAGCTAGAATTAATCTTCCTTCAGCATCTGTGTTTAGAATTTCTGCAGTCTTTCCACTGTATAGTTTTATGATGTCTCCTGGTCTGTATGATTCACCTCCCGGCATGTTTTCAACTGATGGAACAATTCCTATAACATTAATTGGTAGTTTTAGTTCTGAAACAGTCTTCATAATTCCTAAAACTGTACACCCTCCACACTTGTCAAATTTCATTTCATCCATTTTGTCTCCAGGTTTTAGTGATATGCCACCCGTGTCAAATGTAACTGCTTTACCAACTAGTACTATTGGTTTTTGATTTCTAGCTCCCTTGTTATGTTCTAATATCATTAGTTTTGGTTCGTTTTTACTTCCCTGCCCTACTGCAGTAATTCCTCCAAATCCTCTCTTTTTTAGCTCTATCTTTGATATTACAGTGCACTTCATCTTATTTTTCTTTGAAATAGTCTTTGCAAAATTTGCCAAAGTTGTTGGTGTGCATTCATTTGGTGGTAGATTGGCAATACTCTTTGTAAATATTGCACCATCGGCAATAATCTCAGATCTTTTAATTGCCTGTAAAATTTTATTTGATTTTGAGACAATAATTGTCAGATCTGGTGAGTTGAAATCTTTCTCTGATTTGAACTTGTCAAATTTGTAAAGGGCCATTTTACACCCTTCGACTATTTGTGTACCTGCTGAAATTTGATCAGTGATAAAACTGGGTGGGACAATGACTGAAAATTCTTTTAGTTTAAGCTCTTTTGCTTTGAGGGCAATTTTACCAGAAACATATCTTATAGTATCATTAGTGATCTTCTCAGTTTTTCCAATTCCTGCAAGTAGTACTCTTTGGGGATAGTTTTTTCCAAAAACTGGAATTATGCTTAATTTGCCTATTTTGCCCTCATTATCTGTAAGAGTTTGGTTGATTGCAGCTGTTGTTTTTGTATCTAATTTTTTTAACCCTGCAATCTTTTTGATTTTTTCTGGTACAAACACACACAAAAGTTGTGTTTTTTTAGGAGAATTCTCTACTCTTACTTTCATTATAAAAAACATAATTTGTAGTGTTATTTAGATTTATGACACTAACCCTTTATGCATTCTTTTAGGCTTTCATTTACTATTGCAGAAAAACTCATTGCGTTAGATGTGTCTTTGATTTTCTTTGCTTGTTTTGCTCGTAGTTTTTTAACTACATCATCATCAAGCATCACTGTTATTCGTTGAGCCATTGGTGCAAAATGTATTTTAATGCATAAATATGTTTAGTAATTCTTAATTTATTATGTTATTATTTTATGCTGATTTTTTTACTGTTTGTAAAAAGACTAGATGATCTAAGAAATACTGCTTTTATGGTTTTACAATCTTGATTACACTGTTCGTTAATTTCTATGTTTCTTTTCATTTTAGATTGATTTGAAAAAATTGATTTTATTAATGGAATCAAAGCTGCTCTTCCTCCATAAGCATTTTTTCCATCAATGAACCAAAACATTTCTAACGCAGATTCATCCAAAATTTCATTTCTAATCTTTTCTCCAAGTTCTGTATGGTGTCCTACCATCAGAAATTTACCTCTACCAAAAAAATTAACAAATTTTGCAAATTTGACACATAGATAACATTCATTGTCAAAAACTACAATAGGTAAATTATCCTTTATTTCCATACTCTCCATTACCATCGATCACATTAAAATTTTCTAGAAGTAGATTTTTATTCAAATTACAAAAATAACGTTCGAGTTGGGACTTAATTATTATCAAATCAAAAAACATGTTCTCAAAGCAAGGAAATTAGTGATCCGAGGAACAAATGCTGCAGGTTCAGGTCATCCTGGTGGCTCTTTCTCAATGGCTGAAATTTTGGGTTGTCTTTTTAAGAAATATTTGAAATTTGATCCTAAAAATCCTACATGGGATGAAAGAGATCGTCTAGTTTTATCAAAAGGTCATGCTTCACCAGGATTATTCTCAAACATGGCAGTTGCAGGCTATTTTCCAGAGTCAGAAATTGAGACTCTTAGAAAATTTGGAAGCAAATTACAAGGACATCCAGATTTGAAATGTCCAGGTGTGGAGTTTTGTGGTGGCTCCCTCGGTACAGGATTATCCTATTCCATAGGTATTGCACTAGCGGGAAAAATTGATTCAAAAAATTATCATGTTTACACGATAATTGGAGATGGAGAATCTGATGAAGGTCAAATTTGGGAAGCAGCAATGACTGCTGCAAAATACAAAATAGATAACCTAACTGTTTTTCTTGATAGAAATTTCATTCAACAGGATTCTTACACTGAAAAAGTAATGCCCCTTGATGAAAAATTAGAAGGTGATGATCTTTCTGAGATGTGGAAGGATGCCTCAAGATGGAAAACAGGTGACAAGTGGAGATCCTTTGGATGGAATGTAATTGAAATTGATGGACATAGAATTGAACAAATTGATGCTGCTATTGCAAAAGCAAATTCTACAAAAGGTGTTCCTACAATAATTATTTCAAGAACAATAAAAGGTAAATCAGTAGAACACATGGAAGACAACCCACAATGGCATGGAAAAGCACCTGATTCTGATGTTGTCCCAATAATTAATCTAGAATTAGATTCTCAATTCATGATTGCTCCATCAATCATTGCAGGTGATATGACCAATTTAGAAAATGAAGTTAAAAGATGTGTTTCGGGAAGAGCGGATTATATTCATCTAGATGTAATGGATGGTCAATTTGTTCCAAACAAAACATTTGATCATACAAAAATTAAAGAACTGAGACCGTTGACAGTTATCCCTTTTGATACACATTTGATGATTAATGAACCAGTCAAACATGTAAGAGAGTATATTGATGCAGGTAGTGACATTATTACCGTTCATGCAGAAGTAACTGACGAATCTAGTTTTGGTGAAATACATGATTTACTAAAACAAAATCAAGTCGGTGTTGGATTTGCAATAAATCCTAACACAGAATTACCTCAATGGTCTTACAAATTCATAGAATCCATTGATCATCTTATTGTGATGTCTGTAGTCCCTGGAAAATCTGGTCAAAAATACATTGAGGAAACTCACACAAAGATGGCAAGATTGAATACTATTCTCAAGGAAAATAATTTTTCAGGTTATATTGAGGCTGATGGAGGAGTAAATCTTGAAAATATTGGTTCAATTTTTGCTGACGGTGCTCGTGTTTTTGTAGGTGGTGGTGCAATAGTTGGACAACAAGATGTTAGAGAGGCAATTAGGGATTTTAGAAATGAGACATTGAAATCTAGACGACAAATTTTACTAGATAAAGCTAATACTCTTGGTGGAACTGAACTAGTAAACAAATGGATTGGACTTCATGTAGTTGGAGAAAAACAAGAACAAATTAAACAAATTGCACAGGAGGCAGGATACATTTGAATGAACCAATAATGACTGATATGCGTTCAGAATATTCCAAAACTTTGATTCAACTTGGAAAAGAGATTTCAAATATTGTTGTTTTGGGTGCTGATACTACTGATTCTCTAAAAACATCTGGATTTGGAAAAGAATTCCCTGAGAGATTTTTTAATGTTGGAATTGCTGAGGCAAATCTTGTTACTACATCTGCGGGATTGGCAGCTTCGGGAAAAATTTCATTTGCAAGTACATATGCCATATTTCTACCTGGTAGAGCAGTTGATCAAATTAGAAATAATATTGCATACCCTTCACCGCCAGGAAAAAAAGGTCTTAATGTAAAATTAGTCGTATCTCATGGTGGATTATCTGTTGGACCTGATGGTGGTTCACATCAACAAATAGAAGATATTGCAATAATGCGAGTGATTCCAAATTTTCGAGTATTCATTCCAGCTGATACTGTAGCAGTTTCAAAACTAACCCAACTAATGGCAAAGGAATATGGTCCATTTTATATGAGGATGGCAAGATCTAAAACTCCCTTAATTCATTCTGATTCTCAAGATTTCCAAATTGGAAAAGGAATTACACTTAGAGATGGTTCGGATTGTACTATTGCTGCATGTGGTATTACCGTTAGGATGGCTTTAGAGGCGGCTGAATCATTGCAACAAGAAGGGATCTCTTGTAGAGTTTTAGATATTTTTTCAATAAAGCCCATTGATAATCAATTGTTAGAAAAAGCTGCAAGGGAGACTGGTGGAATAGTTACTGCAGAGGAGCATAATATTTTTGGCGGAATGGGTTCTGCTGTAACTGAATCTGTTTCTGAATCATATCCTGTTCCTGTAAAGAGAATTGGGGCTCAAGATATGTTTGGAGAATCTGCTCGTGATGATGAAATTCCCCTTCTCTTAGAAAAACATGGCATAACATCTTTTAATATAGCAAAACAAGTCAAAGAAATTAGGAGTAAAAAACTATGAAAATTTTCCTAGACACTGCAAATCTTGAATCCATAAAAAAATTCAATGACATGGGTTTGCTAGATGGAATTACAACTAATCCTTCACTAATGTCTAAGGAAGGAGGAAATCCAAAGAATGCAATGGAAGAAATTACAAAAATAATCAAAGGTGATGTTAGTCTTGAAGTTGTTAGTACTGAATATTCTGGAATGATGCAAGAAGGAAAACGTCTTCGTGAATATGGGGATAATGTCGTGGTTAAAGTTCCAATGACTCCTGATGGCCTTAAGGCATGCAAATCTCTATCATCAGAAGGAATACCAGTTAATGTAACATTGATCTTTTCTCCTAACCAAGCATTGCTTGCAGCAAAATCTGGTGCAAAATATGTTAGTCCATTTATTGGTAGATTAGATGATGTGGGTCAGGATGGTATGAATTTAATCCGAGAAATTAAAGAGATATTTTCAAATTATAATTTTGCCACTCAAATTCTTGTAGCAAGTGTACGTCATCCAATTCATGTAGTTGATGCAGCAAAAATAGGTGCTGATGTTGTTACATTACCTCCTGCAGTATTAGATAAGATGCTTCAACACCCATTGACAAAGATTGGATTGGATAATTTCCTTGCAGATTGGGAAAAACTCAAAGCTGGAAATCCTGATATCAAGATATAAAATTTTTTTAGATAAAATGCTATAATAGAAAATCTAAAAATGAAAAATTGAGGGCGAATTATTTTGAACCTTTATTTTTACTCTTTCTTGAACCTGTTCCTCTACCTGTAATTCTAGTCATTCCTTCTGTAGAGGGTCTTCCTTTAGGTTCTGGCATGTCTGATAATTTTCTTGAACCTGTTCCTCTACCTGTGTGAACTGTTCTGTTACCAGCTGCTTTTTTTCTTGCTTCTTGAATTTTCTTAAAATCGTCACCGGACCATTTTGATGCATCCTCATCAACTTCAATAGTTCCTGTGCCTCTTCCAGTTCGAATTCGAATTTTACCCATAATTTAGGTTAAAGTTTCTTGTATTTAATTAAGCTCATTTTTGATTTCAAAAACTGGAACTATATCTAGAGATGATTGTTTTAGTTACTGATCCATCCCAACTTCTTAAAATATGTAAACATCATGATTGCAGGAATTGCAGAACCCAAAATAACAATGATGAATGTTGTATATGGTCCCAAAAACATTAGATTATCCTCTAAACCTCCAGGCAAATTGACGTTCATTCCATAAAATGTACCGATAACAGTTGCCGGTATTGCTAATGTAAAAATTATTGTTAACACTGCTAATACCTTGTTTGTTTTTTCAGTACTTAACACAAAATCAGTATCCTTGTAAATTTCCATGGTTTCTCTAGATTCCTCCAATGTCTCAATTACTTTGTCAATGTGATCAATTACATCATCATAAAATAACGAAAGCTGCTCATCTTCTCTTTCAGAAAATATTTTAACATTTTTAGCTATTTCTAAAACAAATTTCTTTAGTGGATTTGCAATTCTTCTTAGCCTGTTAATCTCTCTTCTCTGAAGTGCAATACTTCTTGCTACTGGTTTTGTTTCATCAAAAACTCTGTCTTCTAGTTCATCTAGATTTGCAATAATTTTCCTAGAAGTATGTAGAAGATCATCGACTAAAACATCTATGATTTCATGAAGTAGTAATCCTGATGATTTTCCTAACAGTCTATTTTTTCTTTGGTCATCTGAATTTGATTTGCATGTTTCCACTAAATCTACCAATGGCTTAAGATCTCCTTGATGAACCGTAACTAGAAAATCTTTTCCCACAAAAATTGATAATTGACTATTTTTTGAAATACCTATTTTTTGTGCTAATGGGGGGAAATGAAGTATTACAAAGAAATGATCCGTATAACTATCTAGTTTTGGTAATTCAAATTTAGTCATACAGTCTTCAATGTTTAGTGAGTTGAAATGATATTTTTCAGCTAATTTCTCAACATCATTTCTGTCTGGATTTTGCAAATCAGTCCATACAAACTTTTTACCTTCTATTGTTTCGGTTTTATTCTCTACTAGAGGCTCTACAGATTTTTTTCCTGCCCGTAATCTACTAGTGATGAATCCTTTTCTCAAGTTGAAAAATACCCTAATACAACAAATTTAAAGCGATCGATAATGAAATTATGAAAATTATTGATTAAATGATAATAATTGATACTTTTCGATTAGAAATATCTGGTTCCTATAACCAAGGCAGGAAATAGTTCATTCCAATCCATGTAAGTGTACTTGCTATTCCCATTGCAACCCACCATAATCTCATGTAATAATTTCTACATAGTCAATAATAAATCTACAGCACTATTCTCAGTTTAATCTTAAAGATTATTACTGGATACACAAGTAATTTTTTTGTGGCCTTCGTAGTACAGTGGTTAGTATAGAGGATTGTGGATCCTCGGACAGGAGTTCGATTCCCCTCGAGGGCCCTCCAAATCTATTTGATGATTTTTTCAAAAATATGTAATTATTAATGTCTTGAAAATAATGCTTTAGCTGTATTTTCTGCCCTAGAGAATCTTTTTTCAATTTCTTCCCAATTGACAACGTTCCACCATGCTGCTATGTAATCTGGTCTTTTGTTTTCATATTTTAGATAATATGCATGCTCCCAAACATCTAATCCTAATAGTGGTACAACTCCATCTACAATAGGACTGTCTTGATTTGCAGTTGATTTGTATTGAATCTTCTTTGTTTTTGGTTCGTATACAAGCCATCCCCAACCACTACCTTGAATCACTGCAGTATCAGCTGAGAATTTCTTTTTGAATTCCTCAAAACTTCCAAAGGTTTTATCAATTTCATCTTTCAGAGTCCCGCTTGGTTCTCCTCCGCCACCAGGTTTCATACTTCTCCAAAACAATTCGTGATTGTTGTAACCTCCACCATGAAAATTTACCTTGTCTCTGATTTCTGGTTTGACTTGATCTAAATCTGATAGTATTGTAAGTAAACCCTGATCTTGGTTATCCTTTGACATGTCTTCCCACACCTCATTTAGTCCGTTTGTATATGCTTGATGATGTTTTGAATGATGAATTTCCATAGTTTGTGCATCAATATGTGGTTCTAATGCATCATACTCGTATGGCAATTCTGGCAATTGAAAATCTGACATATCCTATATGGGATTTCAAAAGATATAAACAATTATTTTAAAAAAAATTCTTTAGATTAGATATTTCATCTGTTGTTTTTTAAAAATAGATTTATTTTTAATAGAATAATTACATGATAAAATATGAGCAAATTTGCAAGAATAGAGCCTTCCTATTTTTCAAAAGATGGTTGTAGATTGATATGGACAGGAATTGATGAAGATGATACTGATACTGTCATCTTAAACAAAGATGAACTTGATCAATTAATTGAGATTCTAAAAAATAATCATGTTGGGAATGTAGAACTTGAAGATAATTATAGTGAAATTCTAATTAATTCTGACGTTGTTCAATTTCAATTAAAAGAACGAGATCCATTAGAAGCACAAACAAGTGATTTTAGAGAAAAACTACTAGAATATGCTAAAATTCCACATGATGTACAGTCAGTTCAAACCACATCAAAGGAATTCTATCCTTCAGAGTTTAAAAAAGATCAAATTTCAAATTCTACAAAAATATCTGAGAAACCCATGTCTTTGTTGCAAGCAATATTACATGGAACCCCAAATAAACAAGAGCAGGAAATTTCACATTCTGATTTATTTAGAATTTTTGCAACTAGACGTTCCACAAGAAAATTCACTAAAACTAAAGTTGAAGACTGGAAGATAGAAAAAATTCTAGCAGCTGCTGATACTGCTCCAACTGCAGGAAATTTTCAGGGTTTAGAGGTATTTTATGTTAAAAGTAAAAAAGCAAAAGAGGCATTAGTTGAGGCTGCCAATAGACAACCGTTTGTCAACGCTCCACTGGTTTTGGTCTTTTGCATGAATCCTGCTAGAGTAAAAATGAATTTTTCTCCGGAAATGCTGGCAAAATTCTCTCTTCAGGATGCAACTGTTGCAGCTACCTATTCTCAACTTGCAGCTCATGCTTTGGATTTGAGTTCAATATGGATTGGAATGATTGATGAAGAAAAAGTCAAAAAGATTCTAGGTACTGAATTAAGGCCTTCATCTATTCTATGTATTGGTTATCCTGATATGCGTAAGGCTCCAAAATCAAGGCGTAAGCTAAAAGACCTAATTCATGTATTAGAAGACTGATTTTATGAAATGAGGTTTGGACATTATCTAGAATCTGTCCAATTACATCGGGCTAGATGTTAGTTGCAATAAAGACCCCGATTCCTAATCCAATCACAGCACCGATTCCCATACAAATAAGATCGAACTTAACGACCTTTTTGAATGGTGCATGAACCATTTTATCCCATGTGCTGGTTTTTTGATAATTCATCATTTCACCTCGGAGCAAAGATTACTCATATCTTTGATAAAAAAATACATGA
>JBFIEJ010000029.1:0-14114 GCA_041603475.1 Candidatus Nitrosopumilus sp.
AAACTATTGACGAAACTATTGACGAAACTATTGACGAAACTATTGACGAAACTATTGACGAAACTATTGACGAAACTATTGAACAACCAAATGTGACTAAAACATCTCAAGAAAATGAATCAACAGTTAGATCTGATGCCATTATTGTTAATACTGAACAAAAAATTCTATCTGAACCAACAAATGATTCTATAATTAAAGACAAAAACAATTCCCAAAAATCTATTCCAGAACCTGAAACAATCGAGCAAACAAATCTTACAGTTGAAGATATAGAATTAGGAATACTATTAAATCAAATTAATCTTGAATGTGATTCTAGTTCTCTGACTGACACAATTTCATATTATGATGGTATGGGTCCTGCATTGTATAGATTATGTAAATTTGACAGCTCTTTGAATTATTTCAATGAATCATTAATTGATAATCCTAATGATGTAGAAATTCTTGTAAACAAAGGTTCTGCATTGGGTAAATTAGGATATTTTTCTGAGGCAATAGTGTATTATGATCAAGCAATTAAAATTGATCCAAATTTTCTTCCAGCTAAAAATAATAAAGCAAATGCTCTTGCCAATTTAGGATACACTGACGATGCAATCTTGCTTTACACTGAAATTTTAGAGCAAAATCCAAATTATCATTCTGTAAGAAAAAATCTTGAAATTACATTATACCAAAGTCAAAAAATTCAAAACATAATTGAAAATACTAAAGAACCAACTATTGAAAACATTATTTTTGAAGAAGATTCCACTTTAGAAAACATCGAATCTGTTGAATCTAAAAATAACACTAGAAACTTTTTTGAAGAGATGGGTCTTGCATTTTCCACTCTAGGTTCACTGTTTAGTTTTCTGAAGTAATTTTAACATTATACTTATCAAGTTTTCAATAAACCTATAAAGCCCTGTGAAGACGATTGACATAAGGAAATAGTATGAGTAAGATTCTTGAAAAATCATTGAAGGATGCCCTAAAAGAGGATAAGTTAACTATGGGCACTAAACAAGTTTTGAACTCTGTAAAAAATTCCAAGCTAATAGTATTGTCTCAATCAGTAAAAAAAGAAATGTTTGAGAAAATTGAATCAGATGCAAAAAAAGAAAAAATACCCTTAGTAAACTTTCAAGGAACATCAGTCGCATTAGGAAGATTATGTGGCTTACAATTTAGAATTTCAACAATATCATTTACATCAATAACTGATGCAAACATCAAATCTATTCTAAAAGATACAGAAGCTGAGGAAAAAAATGATTGATTCAAAAATAGTTAATGAAAGTTTAAATGAGACATTTTTTGTTCGGAGTTAAAAAGGAAATCTTATGACACAATCAATTAAACTAACAACAGATCAAATGCGTTTGATATCTCTTTTCCAAAATGTCACAGGTGCTACTGCACGTGATTGTGTTGAAGATGAAAAACAAGATAGAGTGATTTTTGTAGTTAATACTGGTAAAATGGGACTTGCAATAGGTAAGGGTGGAACTCATATCAAATCTTTACAAAATATTGTCAAGAGAAATGTAGAGTTGGTAGAATACGATGAAGATCCTGCCAAATTTCTGACAAATTTATTAAATTCTAAACTAGTTGATGAAGTAAAAATAAATAAACGAGCTGATGGGTCAAAACAGGCAATAGTCATGGTAGATCCCAGAAAGAAAGGAATTGTTGTTGGAAGAGAAGGCAGGAATGCAGAAAAAGCAAGACTGCTGGCAAAGCGATATTTTGATATTACAAGTGTATTGATTAACAGTCCAGAACGGGCAACATTGGAGATGTAAGAATTGACAAAAAAATCACCACTTGGATTATTTGCAGGCAGAGTTCTTACAATTAAAAAGAAGAAACAGAGATGGGCAATCTCTACTTACAAAAGAAGAAAACTTGGAATTGATAAAAAAGCTGATCCACTTGGAGGTGCACCTCAAGGTAGAGGAATAGTTTTAGAAAAAGTTGGAATTGCAGCAAAACAGCCAAACTCTGCTGTTAGAAAATGTGTTAGAGTTCAATTAATTAAAAATGGAAAAACAGTTACTGCATTCTTGCCACGAGATGGTGCAATGAACTTCATTGATGAACACGATGAAGTACACATTCAAGGTATGGGTGCGACACAAGGTGGTGCTATGGGAGATATTCCTGGAGTTAGATTCAAAGTTTTCAAAGTTAATGGAACATCACTTCATGAATTAGTTATTGGAAAGAAAGAAAAACCAAGGAGATAGACATGGCAGAAACAAAGAATTTACTATTATTTAGAAAATGGGATTTATCTGATATTGAAGTGAAGGATCCTGGGTTAAAAACCGCAATTTCTTTGAGAAAACAAATTTTACCTTATACTTATGGTCGTTCTGCACTTAAGCGATTCAACAAAGCAGATGTTAACATCGTTGAAAGATTGATTAACAAAACAATGCACTTTGGTAAAAAATATGCAAAGAACACTGGTAGAATGACTGGTAAAAAAACAAAGCTTCTCAATACTGTAAAAACTGCATTTGATATAATTGCCCTTAAAACTGGTCAAAACCCTGTTGAAATTTTAGTTAGAGCAGTTGAATTTTCAGCTCCAAATGAGGATACAACTAGAATTGTTTATGGTGGAACAGTTTATCATGTTTCAGTCGATGTCGCTCCAATTAGAAGAGTAGATTTGGCTCTGAAATTTATCTCAGATGCAATTAAGGAGGCTACCTTCTCAAATCCAAAACCTATTGAAGAGCATATGGCCGAACAATTAATGTTAGCCGCAGCAAATGATCCAAATGCTCCTTCTGTTAAGAAAAAGAATGAGCTAGAAAGAATCGCACAAGCATCCCGTTAGAAATTTTCCAGTAGCCCGAGGCAGATTCGAACTGCCGTCTCCGCCTATCCACTCTTGAGATCCAGAGGGCAGAATCCTTGACCACTAGACTATCGGGCTACTTGAAGAAATTTTAATGTTTTAGAATATATTCATTTGTTGTAGTTACTTTAGTCTAACTTCGTGAATTGCTGTTGCATAATCACAGGTTGCTCTTAACCGCATGTACGGAATTAATCTGTAATGAATGGAGTAGATGTCTCTTTCTTTTAGTAAAATTCCTTTTTGCATTAATGATACTAATCCTCTAGATGGAATATTGATTGTAATGTTTTTTTCTTTACAAATTTGATCACGTTTGTGTTGAAATTGTTTTAATGAAAATGCAACATCATTAATTTCTAAAATCAAAGGCCAAATAATTTCAGCCCATACAAATCTCCTATTCTCTGTGGCTGATGCATATTTTCCTTTTTCACTCAACATTAATAACATCTGAAAAAGATGTTATAACTTAATAGTTGTCTCAGAAAGAAATTGAAGAATCACTTAATCTATTAGAAAAAGATTGGGATGTAGACCCAGTTCTACGAGATTTTATGCTTGGTAAAATCACTAATGTGTCAGATTACCCTGTTAAAGTCAAGGATGTTGTTTTTCATGTCCCATATCTTAATTCTCAAAAAAAATACATTCTATGGAAATGCTATTGGCCTGATTGTCACAACTGTTGTGACAGACAAGGAAGATTACCTCTGACATCTGATGATCTTATTACCATTGGCAAGGGTTTGAAATATCAAAAGCCTTCTGAATTTATAAAAAATGAAACACTTACTGTAACTTATCGGGAACCTGGTCCTTCTGGGCAAATGACTACTATGACTACCATAAATCTAAAACGAAAAACTGATGAGACTGAACATGATGATGGAACTCACATTTCTTGTAGGTTTTTAGATGATGAGGGGGGCTGTAGCATGCATCCTGATAGGCCCGGAGTGTGTTATCTTTATCCCTTTTCAAGTTGGCTTGAAAATGAAAAAGGCACTGCTCGAGTTCATGCAACGTATCAATTCACTGGTGATTGTCCAGGATTTTACTTGGCAGATAATTTAGATCCTATGAAAGAAGAACTTTCAGCATACTCTAAAACAATCTATGATTATAACATGGCATCAAATAGAACCAATAGGGAAGGATTTGGTTCTGTAAGTTTTAGTTAGGCTTTTGCAACCTTCATCAAGTCTGCAATTTTAATATCCATTCCAAATCTGTCTTCGTTCTTTTTCATATAACGGAATATTGCAATAAAGTCTGGTAATGCCTTGAAGAAACTAAAGTCTTTGTGAATTTTTGCTCTAACAAAATTAAACACTTTTGCATATACCTTGTAGTGTTTTTCAACTGCTTTCTCATATGCTTTAAAATCGTGCATATTTTCAAGAAAAATTTCTACACATTGCATAGATGGAATGATGCCTTCTCCTAAAAGTGCATAAACAGTTCCAATGGACTCTCCAACACCTACCACCTTTCCAGAGTAATATGGCTTGCATCTATCTGGAGTGGCCAATCTAATTGGGCGGCCCTTTGTAGCAATTACTTTACCTCCATGTTTTTTCAAAAATTCATCTGTAGCTTTAATGTGATTTTTATTATAATCTCCTGCACCAATATGTGCCCATTTTTCACCTAGTGGGAAATACCAAAAGTATCCAGACATTCCTGGAAATGGTTCTATGTAAAAATCATCATATGGTACGCCATTTTCATATTCTACTTTGTATTCATATGTTGGCAAGAAAAAATCTTCTTTTAATTTTGGAAGGTATACTCTGTGAAATCCAGTACAATCTACAATCATGTCATATTCTTTTTCTAATTCTTCTAGTTTAGGTGCCTTGCCATAAATTACATTGCAATCTTTAATGAAATCTTGAATTAATCCTAGTTTGTTGTATGTGCATAAACCCTTCAATCCAATATCGAATTTTACATCATTATTCATTTTAACATGCATATTTTTTCCATCATGAATTAAAAAGTCATCAAAGTTTCTACCTGTTTTTTTACAAAATTCATCGAGTACTGGTTTTATTGTTCCCCATGCACAAATTGAATCATGTCTCTCTTGTGGCATTCTTTCATATCCTACAACTTCATGCTCTGAATTTTTTAGTCTGGCCATAAGGTATGATCCTGCTACTCCCATTCCCATTACTGCAATCTTCAAGATGATATGCGATCTTCTCATACCTAATAAATACACTATCTGGAAGTTTTGCTAGTGCTATCCTATCATTCAAATAAATTTAGTATCGTATTGTGTATGGTGTGGATACTCTAGAAGCGATAAAAACAAGGCGCTCTACAAAAAGTTTTGATTCAAACCATAAAATGACACAAGAAGAGATAGACCAAATTCTTGGAATGGCAATTCTTTCTCCTACTTCCTATAACATTCAGAACTGGAGATTTGTGATAGTTACAGAACAATCACTCAAAGATAAATTATCTGAATTATCTCATGGACAACAGCAAGTATCAGAAGCTTCGCTTGTGATCATACTATGTGCAGACTTGAATTCTTGGAATAAAAATCCTGAAAGATATTGGGCAAATATTCCAGAAGAATTCAGAAATGCGTTAGTTAATTCTCTAAGAAACTCCTATGATGGAAAATCTCAACAACAACGAGATGAGGCAATGCGTTCTTGTGGAATGGCTGCTCAAACCATAATGCTTGCAGCAAAATCCATGGGATATGATACTTGTCCCATGAAGGGATTCGATTATGATGCTGTTGGAAAGATGATTCACCTACCTGCAGATCACATAATTTCAATGATGGTGGTAATTGGAAAAAAATCAAAAGAGCCTTCATCTAGAGGTGGCCAATTACCTTTGTCTGAAGTTGTTTTTGAAAATCACTTCTGAAATTTCATGATGTAATTATTTAGAATTAACATCCTTTATTATCGATAGTTTCCTTGTAATTTTATGGCAGTAGATGATGCTATTAAGAAATTAGAAACATCAAATCAAGGTTTGAAAATAATTTTAGAAAATCTTAACGAGCAACTATCTGACATACGAAGAGATCCTAGGCTTGAAGGGCTAGTTGATGATTTGGAGAATTTATTCTACGCTTATCTTAAAACATGGATGAAAAGCAATAACGAAGTCATTGATATTTTGAAAAAATCAAAACAATAATCAAGATAACTTTACTCTTATTCAATTAAAATTGCAGGTTTGAACGGTCTTGCATGTTTTGCTTTTCCTTTAGGATCATAAATGTCTGGATCAGTTTCTGAATACACTGAAATCTCTACACCGAATTCTTTCTTACCAATACTGGATAGTTCAGATGTCAGGAATTTCTTCTCATCAAATTCCTTTGATTCTAATTTTGTAATCTTGATCTCTTCAGACTCTGAATGAAGATCCTTGATTACTTTTTGGATATACTCTGGCATTTTTTTGGCCTCAGTTGTTTCAGGATCTGCAATTAATTCTTTCATTACAGCACCCATGTTGTTTTGACCGCCTACCATTATCTCAAGTATCTTGCGATACACTTTAGATTTCATACTATCTGAATTAACATAGATTACAATTTTTTGTGGAGTAATTTTTGTGACCTTGAGAATATTTCCAATGTCATCTATAGTTGATTTGAGTAATTCTTCTGATTGAATTGATGTGGCATCTAATTTTTCTTTGGAGAATTCAGGCCATGCTCCTTTTGATGCTGGTCCTGACTGTCCTAACTTTTCCCACATTTCCTCAGCAATGTGTGGTGCAAATGGAGATAGCATTGCAACACGAATTGAATTAATTTGATGCAATATTCCTGATATGTCTTCTCTATTTTTGGCATCTGCTCTTTTGTGATACCAGCTTAAATCCGATTCAAATGAAAATAGTATTTCATGCAGTGCCTCACGTAGTCTCATTTTCTCAATAGCTTCAGTTACTTGTGAAATCATTCTCTGAGTTTTTGATAAAATCCATCTATCTTCTGCCTCCAAATTACCAATTTCTTCTGGTTTTACCTTGGAGCATTCCTCTAGAAGTGATTCCAGTTTATTTTGGATACCGTACACTGATTCCATGTTAAAATCTGCATCTTGGAGTAGTTCAGCTGAGGAAATTATTGCCAGTCTTATAGGATCTGCTCCATGATCTCTGATTGCTTGTCTGAGTGGAATGATGTTTCCCATACTCTTACTCATTTTTGCACCGTCCATCATCACTGAACCATTAACGACAATTTCTCGTGGCCATAATTTTTTTTCAAATATTGCAACATGATTTAATACAAAAAATGACAAGTGATTCTGAACCAAATCCCTACCTGAATGTCTTGAATCTACTGGGTAGAAATATTGGAATTCTTTTTTCATCGTATTGATTACTTCCTCAGTTAATTTTGATGTACTAACTGCAAGTGTCATGTCTCCTTTCTCTAGGAAAATGTAATCGAAGAATTCTTTTGTGAGATTCTCAGGAGTTACAGTTCCATCATTTACAAATCTTGAAATGGTATAATATGCCATGTAAATTACACTATCTGATAAGCTCTCTACGATCCAATCTTTATCCCATGGTAATTTTGTTCCTAATCCTTGTTGCCTTGCACATGCTCGCTCATGTAACCAATTGATCACATCTTTGAATTCAGTTTTTATTTTATTTGGTAAAATGTTCATCTCATCAAAACAATCTCTTGCTTTTTCTTTCCATTCTTCATCGCCATAATTCAAAAACCATTGATTCGACAAAATCTTCACAACACATTCAGTTCCACAACGACATCTAACAGGCCCGTTCTCAAGTACTGGAAATTTCTCTAACTGTTTGTTCTCTTCTAACCATTCTCTTACTTTGTCTCGTCCAAATTCTACTTTGATTCCTGCAAAATCTCCACATTTTTCGTTTAGTTTTCCACTGGTGAACTCTTTGAGGTATAGCTCATTTGTTGCCTCTTCTAATTTTTTGTCTGATTGGTTTGCAACTCCTAATTTCTCACAGACATCTTTTGCTGGAATGTCTCCATATCCTTCTGTTTGAATTATTGAAATAGGCTCAATTTTGGAGGCCAGTTCGTGGTTTTTGGCTTTAAGATCCATTAATGCCTGGTAATCTTTTGGTGCATGGGCAGGCACTGACATTACAAGACCTGTCCCCATTCCTGGCTCTACAAAATCTGCTGGTAAAATTGGGATTTCTTTTCCATCATAAATAGTGGCATACTTTCCAATTAACTCTGAACCTGCAATATCTCCTTTGATGGAAACCTCTTTTTCAAAGAATTCTATTTTATGTGCACACTCTTCAGAAACTATCCATTCTTCATCATCTACTGATACTTTTTTGTAAATTGTATTTGGGTTCACCCAAAGATTTGTTATGCCAAAAATTGTTTCAGGCCGAAGTGTTGTAATTGGAAAAACAAAATTTTCAAATTTAAACTTGACTAGATAATTTTTATCATCAATCTTTGGTTCAACATCGCCCATTGTATCATGTTGAGATACGGGATTTTGATCACGTGGGCACCATCCCACAGGATGTGACCCTTGAATGATTTTACCATTATCTTTTAGTGTGGTGATTTGCCATTCGATAAACTTTTGATAACCTGGAACTATTGTTGTAAACTCTCTTCTCCAATCGATGGAATATCCCATTTCGATCATTCCTGATTTTATCTCTTCATGAAAATAATCTGCAATCTTGATTGGCTCAACAAAAGTTTTGATGTCTTCTTCTGGTACGTGGTAAATGTTTCGTAATCCGTCAAGAATTTCTTTCTCCTCTGACTGAATTCTTTTTGCCATACCTAATACAGGAGTTCCAGTATAATGAAATCCCATTGGGAATAGTACATTGTATCCTTTCATTCTGTAAAATCTTGCATGTACATCTGCTAGTGTGTATGTTCTACCATGTCCAATATGTTGAGGTGAGTTTGGATAAGGGTAAGCTACTGTGATGAATTTTTTTGGTTTCTCATTTGGATTTGTTTCAAAATCTTTATTCTCAATCCATCTCCTTCTCCATTTATTTTCAATTTCATTCCAATTAATTCCCATTAAATTTCACTTATCCTAAAATCATTGATTTTGCTTTGGCTATTGCCTCGTCTGTTTTAGATGTGTCTTTTCCTCCTCCTTGAGCAAATTTGACATCCCCTCCACCGGAGCCTCCTAGAATTGAAGAAATTTCCTTGGCAATTACGCCTGCATTTATACCTGACTCCTCCCCTGCATACACCATTACTCGAATGGTAGGGCCTGATTTGAAAATTCCACAAAATGCTGCTTTGCTATTTTTACTAACTAACTTCTTACCAAAATTTAGATGAAAGTATTCATCATAATTTTTACTTGCAGTAAAACAAAGCTTGCCTTTGATAGTTATTTCTTCTATTTCTCCAGATTCTCCATTTAGAATTTTTTCCAATAAAATTGGTATCTTTTCTCTTGCTTTTTGCTTCTTTTCTTCTCGCAGTTTTTCTAATTCTTCTTTTTGTATAGATTCTGCAGCTTGTATCTTTGATACTTCTTCTTGCTTTTTCACATAATCAAATGCAGTAGGCCCTGAAACAAACTCTAGTCTTACAACTCCGTCTTGAATTCTTTTAGTTTTGGTGATTTTAATTAGTTCAATTTCACCTGTTTTTTTAACATGTGTTCCACCACATGCCTCAATATCTTTGTCTTTAATTGATACTATTCTTACTGACTTTACTGGGACAACACCTCCTTGATAAATTCTAAATCCATATTTTTGTTCTGCAGTACCTCTATCAAAATATTCGATGTTTACCGGAAGATCCTCTTTTATCATATTATTTGCAGTAGTTTCAATATCTTTCACTTGTTGATCTGTTAGTGAAGAGTGATGTGTAATGTCTAATCTTGCATGATCATCTTCTTTGAAAGCAGAGTGTTGCCAAATCCATGAACCTAATACTTGTCTTGATGATGCATTTAGAATATGGGTGCTTGTATGGTTCTTTGTAATGTTGCTTCTTCTAATTGCATTTACTTTACATGAGACTGTTTGACCTTCTTTTGGCACTCCCCCTTCCAATTTATGAACAATGATGTTTGCATGTTTGTCCACATTGATTACATTGAATCCGTTAATTGTTCCACTGTCTGGTTCCTGCCCCCCACCCCTTGCATAAAATGAGGTTCTATCTAGAACGACTTGATCATCAAAAACTTTGAGTACTTTGGCCTCAAACTCCATCGGATCATCTTTGTAAAACAAAGTATCTGTTTCTGGTAACCCTTCCAATGGGAGTTCTGTAATTGCTTTTTTCTTTTCAGATTGGTGTAGATCTGATAGTTTCGAATAAAATGATGAAGGGATTTCCGCAATTGCATTTACTTCTTTGAGATATTCAGGCGTGATTCCGTCTGATTCGTATAGTGTAATTAATTCATCAACGCTTGGAATTCCTTTTTCGCGAATCTTGTCTGCTTTTTTCTTCATATGCACTTTAGATTCTTCATACCTTTCTGATTCTATTTTGAGAATCTTCTTGACATCCTCTCTTTTTTCATCAAGTTCGGGATATGTGTCCTTAAGATAGTCTACATGTGTATCAATCAAATCATCAATGTCTAGTTTGAGATTTAATTTACTAATTGTTGCATTAATCCTTCTCAACATCATTCTGAGATTGTATCCACCCCCAACATTACTTGGAAGTGCTCCATCAGTAATGGCAAATATCAAAGTTCTAAGGTGGTCTGCTATCAAATAAATTCCCTCCAATGGGGTAATCATTTTGTTTAGTTGATCATCTGTTAGACCTGCCTTCTTTATTGCATGACGTCGGACGTCATTGAGATCTTCAAAGTCATCTAATGCTTTAGCAATTTCTGTAAAGTATTTTCGTAAAATTTCAGAATCTGAATCAATTCCAATTTTCTCAAATAATTTTTGATTGATTGGACCAAAACAACAATCGTATGCAGTTGGAGTTCCCATGGTAATCCATGCAAATCTCTCAAGACCTGCTCCCATGTCAATTACTCTTTGATCAAGTGTGGTATGTTGCCCTAATTCCCCTTGAAATTCAGTAAAAACTGCATTTCCTAATTCTAATCCTCTAACAAAATATTCCAATGATGGACCAAAAGAGCCTCCTCCTGCCCACACATCTTCTACAAATACCACTTCCTCTTTTTTGATTCCAAATTGATCCGTTAGCAATCTATAATCCAAATCAACACACTCGTCTTTCCAATATCCATTTGAATCTGGAATGCTATGCTGCCCTATCATGCAAAAACTTGAAAAATGCCTTCCTGTGACTCCCACATTCTCTAAATCTTTAAAACGTAAACAAGTTTGTGGTACTACCAAAGGATTTGCAGGAAATTCAAAAACAACTTTTGAACCCATAACTCTTTGAAAGTCAACAACTGACGCAATTGTAAAATACAAATCATCACGCCATCTACACACCACTGGATATCTACTAACTGAGGTATGGTTATTTTTTACAAAAAACTCTTCAACCTGTTTCCATGCTTGTGTATAATCAAATCTTTTTGCAGTGGGTGGCTCTCCGATAAATGAATAAGTATCATCTGCATCATCAGGGCATAAATTCCGTCCTGAATCCAAAGTCCAAAAAAATCTTCCACATTTTGAGCAAGCTTTTCTGACAAATCCTTGCTCTTCAAATAATTTGACTTTATAGTATTTGTCAGAATCTGAGGAAAATTCTTTTAGAATTTCTTTTTTATCCAACGATGAAGCCTGCTTCCATCCGATATTAAGAATTGTCGATTAATAATACATTAAATAGAATACCTGACTCTATCAACTCATGTTTGGTAAGAAACCTACTCTGAAAGAAGGCACTCATATTTTCTCTGTAAAACAGAATGGTGATTTTAAAGACTTTGTTTTTGGGGTTGTCACTGGAGTGGATGGCAGAAAAGTAGGAGTAAATGGTGTTATTGTGAAACCAGTTGGTCTGATAAATAAGATAAAACAAGGAAAAACTGGAGAGAGATCTCAAGAAATTCTTGATAATCCTACTCCTGATAATGTTGTTCTTGCATTGGTGTATAGGGTTGAACATGAAAATTTTACAGATGTTCTAGATCTTGATTCTGACAAATGTGATATTTTGCCACCTAAAATTTATGCAATGCTTGATGGTTGGATTAGGGAATCATTACCTGAATTCATTAACACTGTCTTGTCTTTACCTCCTGGTTCTGAAAGAGATGAAGCAAAACGTGTTTTAAAACACAGAATGGAAACTCTGGTTGATAAAAATCTAAAACGAACTCTTTATGCAGTTTGCAGAAGTCTCAAAATTTTGAACTAGATTTTTAAATTCTAGGCGTAACTTCTCCATAGTTTTATATTATGCCCTAAGAAAATCTCGATACAATGGAATATGTTTACGCTGCTTTACTTCTTCACAAGCTAGAAAAAGAAGTTAACGAGGCAAATATCAGCTCAGTTGTTAAAGCATCTGGTGCTGACGTTAATGAAGCTCAAGTTAAAGCACTAGTGGCAGCCTTGGCCGATGTTAATATCGATGAGGCAGTTAAAGCCGCACCTGTAGCAGTTGCAGCAGCAGCCGCACCAGCAGCAGATGCAGCAGCCGGTGGTGAAGCAAAGAAAGAAGAAAAACCTAAAGACGAAGGTAAAACCGAAGAAGCAGCCATGGAAGGATTATCTTCTCTGTTTGGTTAGACGACTTTACTTTTCTCAATTTAATTTTGATCTTTATTTTCATCAATCTTAATTAGCATACGTGTTGTCTTTTTATTGATTGGTTGATTTCTCTTTTCCAATAGATGGTTTCATTAGCATTCTTGATTATTTGGGTACAATAGCTTTTGCAGTTACAGGAGCTTCAAAAGCTATTAAACACAAAGCCGATATTTTTGGAATTATTGTACTGGCCACTGTGGTTGGAGTTGGTGGAGGAGTAACACGTGACGTTATTTTTGGAAGATTTCCAACTGCTTTCTCTGATCCAATCTATATCTCATTAACTGTAGCAGTTGGAATTGTGATGTTCTTTTTGTTTGCAAAATTCAAAAAACAGATGACAGTATGGCTAGTATTTGATGCAGTCGGTCTAGGAGTCTTCTCAATTTTAGGTGCATCTATTGCATACCAAGTAGTTGGACTAGAGTTTCTTCCAATGCTATTTGGTGGAATGATTACTGCGATTGGGGGTGGAATACTAAGAGATGTCTTTGTAAGAGAAATACCAATTGTGTTTGTAAAAGAAGTGTATGCTATTGCCAGTATCATTGGAATTGTAATCTTTTATGCAATACTTTCTTCGGGTGTTGATATCCAGATTGCATCAATAATTGGAATTGTAGTAGGAACTGGAATTCGATTATTGGCAATGAAGTATAACTGGAATTTACCTAAAGTTAAAGAGAACTAAGCTGGAGTGTAATCTTTTGCTTGTCCCGCTAGGGCTCTAGCTTGTGCATCTGCTTTTTGTAATATTTGCTCTTTTGTTTCATCAGTCATAAATCCTGATTCAATTGATACGGAGCGTGCAGATTGTGCTGCTTTGCTGAGAATTTGTGAGATGTTTTCTGCAGTTACATATGCTGCTTCGATAGATAGTGAAATTGCTTCTTGGTGTGCTTGTGCAAATTCTCCTCTTATCTTCTCAACATCGATTACCATTTCGTCTGCTGCATATGTGAGTCCTTCTTCTAATGCTGCATAAAGTGAAATTCCTGCTTCAACAGGTTTGATATCTAATTTTCCAAGAATGGATGCTAATTTTTCATTTATTGCTTCACCTTTGTGAACCGGTGTGCTATCTTTTGCAATCCAAATGGTTCCTTGATCAATTTTGGTTGGAATTCCTGCCTCTTTGAATTCTGTAAGCATTGGTCCTGGTGCAATCCCTGTATTTTTTGCGGGAACAATAATATCGATACTTGCAATATCTCCGCCTCTTGCTGCCATCATAATTTTATTTTTGGCTAAGAGTACGTTTAGTTTGAATGGTGACATGTTGGTAAACATAAACATGCATTGTCCTGTAAGCTCCTTGGCGATATCTTTGATTCCTGGAACATCAAGAGATTCAAGTGCTTTTTTTGCAACTTTATCTTTAATACTTACAAACTCTACATCTTCTTTGAGAACTTTTCTTAATGGTAAAATTTGTGTTGAGCGCACCTTTTTCATTTTGATAAGTGCTACTACTTTGTATTTTTTTGGAAGCTCTTGTAATTGCTGATACATTTGGGTTTTTCTT
>JBFIEJ010000030.1:0-14008 GCA_041603475.1 Candidatus Nitrosopumilus sp.
TAATCAAATTTCTAGATTCTCTCTTGTCTCAAAGTTTAAATGGTTTTTACAAAGGTAGGTTTCTGGGCTCATAGTCCAGGTCGGTTATGACGTCGCCCTTACACGGCGAAGATCCGGGGTTCAAATCCCCGTGGGCCCATACTAACATCATAAAATAATACTTTTTAGTGATTTTACGCATAAAAATTACTAAATTTGTAACATTGATCGTATTACACGATTAAATTCAAATGAAATACTAGTTTTATCAAAAAACAATATGATGAAAAATGTATTGATGATTTTAGTTGTTTTATTTTCTTCAAACATCATAATTCTAGATTCATATCAAACCCATGTATCTACTCCGATAATAACATCAGACAAAATTAACTACAAACAAGGCGAAAATCTCATTATTTCAGGATGGGTAAGTTACAATGATGAATCAACATCAGACGTATTGCTAAGAATTACTGCAACAAATCCTAGCGAAATAAAAATTTTTGATCAATACACAACTAGTAATATTGATGGAACGTTTTCCATAGAGATTCCAATAACAACTGATGCTGAAGTAGGAATCTATTCAATACAAGTAACTAGTCAATGCAGAGAAATTCATAGAGAAATATGCACACACCAATACGAATCAATATTCATTGATGTTGAAAGTATATCAAATCAGAATAAAATTCCAAACTGGATAAAGAATATCTTTGAATGGTATGCAGCAGATCAAGTTTCAGAAGATGAATTACTTGATGCTATAAAATACCTGATAAATGAGAAAATTCTAGTTGTAAACTAACAAAAATCTATTTTCTTTCCTTGTCTGCGTCCATTTTCATCTCCAAAAACGGTTCTAGTACGATTCAGAACTTTGAAATTATTTTTTATGCATATTGTTATCCTCTTCAAATTCAGCAAATAGACTAGCAGTGAGGATGCACATTTTTGTTGAATATATTCAGACAAAAAATTTGTTTTAATCACTGTATAATTCGTTTTTCTTTTTATTGAATTTGTTGAATCCTTCTTGATTGTATCCTTCTTTGTCGTAACCTAGGTGATCATATCCTAGTCTATCATACCCGTTACTATCATACCCATTTTCATCATATCCGTTACTATCATACCCATTTTCATCATACCCGTCTAAATCATACCCGTTACTATCATACCCATTTTCATCATACCCGTCTAAATCATACCCGTCTTTGTCGTATCCTTTTTTGTCATACCCGTCTAAATCATACCCATCTAAATCATATCCTTTTTTGTTAAACCCGTCTTTATTGTATCCTTTTTTGTTAAACCCTTTTTTGTTAAACCCATTTTTGTCGTATCCTTTTTTGTTGTATCCATCTTTATCAAAAGTAATTTTTGTATCGATGTGAATTCCATCTATAGAAAAACCACGATTATCATACCCATTTTTATCATACCCATTTTTGTCGTATCCTTTTTCATCATACCCATCTTTATTGTAACCCTTGAAATCGAATCCATTTTCATCATACCCGTCTTTGTATCCTTTTTTATCATACCCATTTTTGTCGTATCCTTTTTTGTTAAACCCTTTTTTGTTAAACCCGTTACTATCATACCCATTTTTGTCGTATCCTTTTTTATCATACCCGTTTTTATCATACCCATTTTTGTTGTATCCATCTTTATCATACCCATCTAAGTCGTATCCATACTTGTCAAACGTACGACTCAATCTATCCCACAAACCCATAACAGAATTTCATGAATTCAATTAAGATAAGCATTTTCACGCCTAACTGTGTCTATTTCCATCTCCAATTTGGTAGATGAATCCCCCGTGGGCCCATTTTTCAGGTTTTGATTTTACAAGAAATTTCAGTTTAAGTCAATTTGAGAATTAAAAAGTGTAAGAATGATTACAACCAAATACTTAAAAATTAAATTTTAAATGAAAAAATGTGACTAAAACATTTCAGTATTTTACTCTAGTTGGATTATTTTCAATTTTACTTACTAGTGGAATTACAGTAAACTCATCTGCATTACCTGATCATGTACCTGATATTGCTAAAATCAAAGTGGGACAATTCACACAAACAATAATTCAAACAGATAACTTACGAGCAGTTGTTCAGCCACTTTACACAACATACGGTGATCCTGCAGATTACTTGACTAGTCCGGGTGGTTCACTTGATGGTGCAGGACTCTTAATTTTAACTCGTTCAGATGGAACTTTTGGATGTACTGGTGGTTTGTTATGGACTGGAGAACATGTTCTAACTGCAGCACATTGTGTAACTAATGATATTGGAAATAATGTATTGCAATCAGGCACTGTAACATTTGAAGGTGATTCAGGAACTGAAACAATTGCAATTGATGCAACTGCAACCAAAGTCCACAATAAATGGAATGGTGATGTTCTTAAAGGAAATGATGTTGCAGTATTGAAGCTTGTATCTGCACCAACTGATGATATTACAAGATATCAAATTGACAGGGATGGTTCAAACGATATAGGTGCACTTGTTGAAAAAGTAGGATACGGACGTTCTGGAAATGGCAATGATGGAGATATTCTTGCATTTGGAGATAAACGAAATGGACAAAACCAATACGATGATGTTGCCGATACTATGCTCAAGGCACTGGGGTTAAAGGCAAAAGCACACTTTGTTCCAGGTTCTGTTTTACAATATGATTTTGATAATGGCATTTCAAGTAATGATGCGTTTGGATTCTTCTTTAACAATAACGATTTAGGATTAGGCTCTAATGAAGTCAATTCAGCTTCTGGAGATTCTGGAGGTCCCGCAATAAGTAATGGTGAAATAATTGGAATTACATCATATGGGGTTACTTTGACTTTTAATGATGGAACAACTTCTGATGTTAATGGAATTTTAGATAGTTCCTTTGGTGAATTTTCAGGCGATACTAGAGTTTCAAAATATGCAGGATTCATTGATAATTCTGTTGCTGGTGGAACTGATGATGGTGGTAGCACTGAACCAAAATGTAGCAAAGGCATGCAAAAACGTGGATTGTGTTAGATAATTTTCTAAATTAATTTTTTTGCTTACCTGCATCTATTTCTATTCCCATAAATGATATTTTAGTTCTCATGACTCATATGGTTTCTTTTAAGACCATGTCACAATTTTTTTACCATACTTTGAAAAGGCTAAAAACAAACCTAATGTTATTCGTCTTTTACTGCCTTTAACAGGTAGAATTTGATGATAGTAATTTGGATTAATTATTATCAAATCACCTTGATCTGGTTTGATTTTTACATATTGGGTTGACTTTTCAACTACATCACGCTTGTATCCAAACTCAATATTTCGAAATCTTTCATCTGATTTCTTCCAAGGTTTTCTGTACAAAACTAGCTCTCCTCCTTTTTCGGATTGTTGAAAGTATAGTACTGTTGATAACTGTATTGGGAATTTGGAAACATCAAAATTTTTTGCTTCATAACTTACATTATCTCTATGAATTGATGCTGAATCTCCCAATCCATGTAATCGAATAACTCCACAAGCATATTTTTTTCCATTCTCTTTTGCAATTGAAATTTCTTTATCTGGAAAAAATTCACTCATAATTTTATGAATCTTTTTTCTGGGATCCTCCAACCCAAGAAATATTTCTCTAAGCGTTCTTCTAACTTTATCTGCCTCAATGAAATATTCTGTTTTTTTGTTAATATGGGATACAAGTGAAACTCCAATTTTTTTTACACATTCTTGATTTTCAGTATTAGAATTAATTCTTTGAATTACTGTATTGCAGGAATTTACATCGTAAAAATTTTTGATAATTAAAACTGAAAATTCACCTTCAATAATTTTATTTAATTTTATTTTATTTTGTTGTATTTCTTTATGATTAATTATAATTGAGGGCCATGTCTGAAGCAACTAATATCCACCTTGACCTGAATGTGAAACAGAACATACATAGTTGCCCTCTTGATCCTTTTCTTTAATTTCACATTTTACAAATGCTCCAGAAAGATGCTCTTCAACTAGTTCTTTTGTATAATTATTTACATCAGCTGGCAAGCTCATATAATCAGTTTCACTAATTCTGATCTTTTCTACATCCGCATACGTGTTTTTGTTTCCATCTTTTCTATGAGTTAGATTTAGTTCAAAAATTTGGCCTGACAAAACATTACCTACATTTCCCCATATAATGTCCATAAGGAAAATTAATGATTCTTGTATTTACACTAGTAGTAATTTTCTATCTAGTGCTAACAAGGCAAAAATTAACTCTAAGAATATGAAACAAAACTCTATGATCTAACCTTTCAGTAATTATTCATCTAAAAAGGCATGCCACAAACTAGTGGGCATAATCATATAATTCTCTATACATTGTATTTCATGTCAACTGTAATTCAATACAAATATGACCAAAAACCACGCCAGTCATTTTCTCTGGTTGAAAAGACTACAAACACAACCAGTTTGTCTGCAATGGACATGATGGGTTTGACTTGGACTCTAAGAGAGGATGTCTAATGTTTGAGGTAATAGAGCCAACATTGAGTTTTTTGGAATACAAAATGTATCCATTATTATCAAGACTCCAAACCAAGAAAAAGAAAACTCTAAGTTTTGATAAAGAATTGTTAGAGGCATTCAAGTGATTAAACGTGTTTACAGACAAGGATCATTTTAATATCATTACAGAGGAAAAAATCTAAATGAAAACTGGAACATCATTTGTTGTATTATTTACAGTATCAGTACTGTTGCTTGGAGCAGTAGCTGGTCCATTAAATTTAATCCCAACAGCTGATGCTCTAAAAGGAAAAGGAGTACCATCATCACAGTATGGTTCAGCTACAAAGGGGATAGTATGTGGCGATAAACTATGTTCTGAAGTAAAGACAGTAGAACCAAAGAAAGAAGTTAAAAAAGAAACTGTAAAGACTGAGAAAAAAGAAACTGAGAAAAAGAAAATTGAAGACAAAGTAGCAGCTGCACAAGAAAGATATGATGAAACAGCTTTACCACCAAGAACAATAAAGTCTGGAACTCTTACATCTACACAAGATCCTGGTCAAGGACATGAGAATCACCAATTAGCAATTATTCTTCCACCATCTGAGAAAGTTTATCGTGGAATGCTTACATTTACTGCATCTGAAAATGTACAACTAGTTGCACTTCACGGACCACTAAAATCTGGACAAGACAAGGGACAAGCCATATGGTCCCCTGACGGAAAGACAAAATATGCAATGACATTTGTTCCACTAAACGCTAAAGCAGGTACTTGGCAGTTTGCAGGAAATGCACTTGCAGTGCATACAATGAATGAAGATCCATTTACTGTATCTTACTCTGTTGCATTCAGAGAAAGAACACTATCTGATACTGTAAAGAGTCAAACCGTTACATCTACACAAGATCCTGGTCAAGGACATGAGAATCACCAATTAGCAATCATTCTAGAGCCTAGAACTACAGCATATTATGGAACCTTGGGATATTCTGCATCTGAAAATGTTCAACTAGTTGCACTACATGGTCCATTACAGCCAGGACAAGAACAACATGGACAGCCTATATGGTCCCCTGATGGAAAAACATTCTATGCCTTATCCTTTGTAGATAAAGAAAATTCAATGGGAACATGGCAATTTGCAGCAAATGCTATTGCACTTCACACCATGAAGAATACCCCATTTACCGTTAGTTACTCTGTTGCCACTGGTCAATAGTATAGAATTATTTTAATACTATAATTTCAAAAAAAAAAATACATAAAATGAAATCTCTTCTTGTAATTTTTGTAATTGCATCACTAAGTGTACTGTTTGTTACTCAGTCATCTGATGTGTTTGCAGATGTAGTATCTCCAAAAAAACAAATTAACATTGGAATTGATCAAACAGAGATAATTTGTAAGGCAAATTTGGTTAAAGTTTACAGATTAAACACAGACAGCGTTGACTGTTTTACTCCCACATCTGCACAAAAACTAATTGATAATGGGCTTGCAAAAGACATTCCTAAAGATAAACTAGATGCAAAAAAATCATTCAAACAAAACCCTGCAATTGGAACAGTTACAGGACTTGTTACTGTAAAACAATTTGGCTCTGAAGGTAAAGTATCAACTGATCCACGAGTTGTACAATACATGTATGTCTTTGATGCATGTGCAAATGATAAAACCATTAGATTGCCCGAAGTCCTTGTTAAATCCGATAGTGAAGCTAAAACTGTAAAACTTGCAAAGAAAATCATGGCAAACACATGCTATACCAGCTCTGCAGTAATCAAAGCAACTAATCCTGATTCCATAACTGGTATGATCACTAACAAGGGAATGGTATCTGATAAAATTAATCAATTAGAGATGGCAGTTACTGACTTGCAGCAAAAACTTGCCGCCAAAAAAATGACTTTGGCTGACTTTAGAAAAGACGCTTCTACTCTAAGTGAGGCAGAAAAAACAAAACTTTCAACTATAACAAATGAAATTGTTCAACTTCGAACAGAACTAAACCAGGCTAAAGGAGAACTAAACAAGTATCTTTACACACTAAATGCTCCTCAACTAAAATCTACCCAGTTTACAAAACAAAAATTAACATTTACTGGAACTCCACTAAAGGAGACTTCTACTAGTATTATGACCATATCTAGACAATCTGCAGGAAACACAGATAGTCCTGATACCACAACTGGATTGAAACTATACAATGTAGTATTTGAGGCATGTGCAGGAAAAGAAACTGTAAGAGCACCAGAAGTTAAGGTTACATCAGACAGTGAGGAGAAAACAGTTCGTGTATCTGAGAAGATAATTCCAAATTCTTGTCAAATGTCAACTGCTAAAATTAATGCAGTAGATACAAAATCAATTACAATTGAGCTTGCAAACAGAGCAGATATCTCTGAGAAGATCTCAAACCTTGAGAAGAATATAGAGATGCTACTTGATGAGCAGAGTACATACCAAATTCAGCTAAACAAACTTGTAGTTCAATCCGACAAACCTGCAGACTTTGAGCAAAAAGTTACAGAGTTGTCAAACAAGATAATCAAGCTACGAAATGAAATCAGAGATGCAAAATTCCAAATGTATGGAAGCATGTATGAGATTTACAAATAATATTATTTTCTAAATTATCAATAAATTAAAAAAAATTTTTGTTGCTAGGCTAATAAACCGCTAGCAACAAGATATGCACCAGCCCCAATTCCCATTACAGCACCCATTGCCATGCAAATAAGATCAAATTTTACGACCTTTTTGAATGGGGCATGGACCATTTTATCCCAAGTTGAAATTTCTTGTGTTTTCATGTGTATAGTATAGTGTAGAGATTCATCAAATTTGGTAAAATTTAGTCATGACTGGTCAGCTAATCTGTTGACTGGACTTAATCATAAATTAGAACCAAGAATACTCATGCAAATTACATCCTGTAGAAAATGTGGAACAGAACTTGAGATTCATGATTATTGTAGTGGCTGTGATCAACCAATCCAATTTGAATGCACAAACTGCCAAACCTTAACTGATGTCCAGATTCATTCACTATGTACTTTTGAGCAGCCAAAAATGACCATAGCCTGCTAGATTAGTTTCAGCTTATTTTCACCTAGTTTTTTAGTCTACAATACATCAATTCACTATTGACTGATCTAATCGATGAGACAGCAGATTATGTTTTGGAACTTGCTAGTCCTCAGAGATTAAATATTTTGTTTGGATTACTAAGTAAAAACTTGACACCAACTGCATTTGCAAAAGAGATTGGTGCAACAAAACAAGAAGTTCATAGAAATTTTGTTAGACTAGAAGATAGTGGATTGATAAAAAAACAGGTAGATGGAAAATATGAGTTAACTACATTTGGGCAGATAGTTTGCACACAAGTACCATCACTTGTATTTTTATTGCAGAACAGAAAATATTTTGAAGAACATAACTTTGGTGAGGTTCCAACAAAATTTCAGATGCGTTGCGGTCAGCTAGCAGTAAATCAATACATCAAAGGATTCTCTAAAGTAATGGAACAATGGAAGCTAGTCTACAAAAATTCTAACGAATACATCTATGAGATTCTATCTGAAGTCCCACTTGATCTGATAGAACCACTTGTAAAACAAGTAAAGAAAGGAGTCAAATTCAATTACATCTTTTCTGAATCAGCAATTGTTCCTAAAGGACGAAAGACATTATTGAAAAAATTAGGATATGACAAGCTAGTTGAGAAGGGGCTCATTGAGCGTAAGATGGCAAAAAATGTTCAGACTGTGCTTGTAATGAATGAAAAAGAAGTATGTATCATGTTTCCAACTAGTGATGGGGAATCTGACTTGAGTGAGATGTTTTACTCTGATGATCCAATGTTTCATGAGTGGTGTTTAGATTATTTCAGATATTCTTGGTATGGCTCTGATGTATTTTTGGAAAGCAAATTAAAGGAATAAAATTTGTACCTAATTTTTTTAAAATATGATTTTTAAAAAATAAAACTCTATTTACTAAGAATTTACAATCTGATCAATGGATTATCAAAAGTTCTGCTCACAAATTTTAGAATCAAATCCCAAAATCAGATTTGCAACAGTTTATGATCAGTGGGCAGTCAAAGCCGGCGGCGGAATGAGAGAAGGAGTAAAAAGTGTACTATCTGATCATGCAGAAAATGAACTAGTTAATTTATCCATTCTTGATTGGCAATCACGAAAAGAAATGGCAAAGTTTCTTGGTAAAACAAAATACACATTATCTGAATATGAAACAATAAAGAGATTCTCATTTTATCTTGGAGATGATCATTTACTTTTAGTAAGCTCTGAAAAAGAAGCCGATACTAATGCTATAGTTGAAAAAGTAATCAAACTATACTATGAAAATCAAAACTAATTGTCTAAAATTTCCATTTGATCTCGGATTAAATATCTGATATAATCATTATTGGCATGTCAGTACAATTAGCGCCAAGAAAGTTACTAATTTTTACTCTCTTTGTTATGTTTTCACTAATCTTTGTTGGTGGAATCTTTTCTGCTACTAATGAAATTGCAATTGGTGCGGGTCATGAATTGTCATATCCATCTTGGTTGATTATAGCATATCTTGCTGGACTATCTATGATTATTCTGCCATGTACACTTCCTTTGGTCTTTATCATAATTCCACTTAGTATGGGAAAAGGAGGAAAGAAGGGCCTTTCAATGGCATTGTTGTTCGGAGCAGGACTAACGATTACTATAGCACTTTATGGTATAGGAATTGGTGCATTAGGCGAATCTACAAATCTAGATCAAATTTCAATTTACATGTTTTTGATTGCAGGCATTGCAGCTTTTATTTTTGGATTATCACAGTTGAAACTCTTTGAATTAAAACTTCCAACATATTCTGGAACTCCAAAATTTATTCAGAATCGTGGAGACTATTCAAAATCATTTTTCATGGGATTGCTTTTAGGTAATGCAGGAGTTGGATGTCCAAACCCAATGTTTTATTGGCTTTTAATTTATGTTGCAAGTACTGGGAGTATGGAAATTGGAGCAAGTCTAGGTGCAGTACATGGTGTGGGAAGAGCAATTCCACTAATTTTACTATCAGTTCTTGCAATACTTGGAGTAAATTACACAAAAGGAATCACCACAAATAGAGAAAACATAGAAAAAATTACTGGTTGGATGCTAATAATTTTAGGTGCATTTTTAATAATCCAGGGAATTCCCGGAGGTCACGAATGGTATGAGAGTACAATGATACACATTGCATGGAATAATCTAGTGTCCATGACATCTCTTCCACCAGAATTTCACATCAGTCAACACACTCATGATTATAAAATTTGGATATCCAAAGAGTTTGTTCCAGTACTATTTGGAGTATTAATTATATTTCCAATAGCATGGTATTTTACTAAAAGGAGAAAGATGTCATCATGAAGGATCCTGTTTGTGGTATGGATGTAGGAGAGAAAGGGGAATCACTAGTACATGATGGTAAGGAATATCGTTTCTGTTGTGCTAGTTGCAGGTGGGCCTTTGAGCAGAACCCAGAACAATTTTCACAGAAATGAAAGTACAAGTTCTGACTACTCCTGGATGTTCTAATTGCAGTGTTTTAGAAAAAATGTTAGAAAAACTCGGAGTATCTTTTGAATTGATAGATGTTACAGAAAAACCAGAATTTCTAGAAAAATATCCAATATTTACAGCACCTGGATTAGTGATTAATGAGAAATTAGAGTTTACAGGCATTCCAAAACCTGATGAACTTGAAAAGAAACTTTTTCCATAGCAGGTAATGTTTTTTACTCTGCAAAAACCTGTATTCTCAAATGAAAGATTATTCCATGAATGATAAAATGATGATTGTTCAATATGGTATTAAAAAATATGAAAAAGAAGAAGAACTAATTGAGAAACTAAAATCTGTTTTATCTGAAAAGGATATTCATCGAAGTATTGACACATTAATTGGAACACAAAAGGTAAGAAGGATTGGTCCGGAAATCCTACAAAACAATGAAAGTCATACTGAACTACCAGACTTGCCAGAAAATCTTAAACCTATAATTGATAATCTTTAAGCTACTAAATTCTTAAATTACTCTAAACATGGTTTATTGATATGCACAAGTTTGTTTTATTCTCAAGCTTATTGACTATTACAATTCTATTATCTTTCTCAGTTGGTTCAGCATCTGCACATCCACATGTTGGTCAGATACTAATCAATGGTCACACACATACCACACAAACAGAAATTATTCCACTAAATGGAGTAATTGGTCTTGAAAAGTCAACTGTTTTCTTTCATGCACCAGAATCAAACACATTGCCATGGGGATTTGTTGAAGGAAATGTTGCAAATCATGTGCAAGGATATCCTGTAATTATTCAAATCTTCCAAGAGGATTCTGCTGTTCACTTTGCACAAGCAGATGTAGAGGAAGATGGTGACTATGAGTACAGATTCAGAGTATTGAATTCTGAGAATGGAATCACAACTAAAATCTATGAAGGGGATTATTCAGTTAAAATCTACAAAGTAGTTTACCTAAACCAAGACAATCAAATTTAGAATCCACGTAATCCTTGTGGACGCATAATTTCTGGATGCTGTTTCATCCATTCTATTTTATCTAGCATTGCTTGCTTGTCTTGAGGAAAAGTTCCCTTGATTGTATATGCATTAGAGCCATGATTTGCCCTAAAAATAATTTCATCTTTGGTATCAATTTGATTTATCAAGTCATGCAACTCTTCTAATGATTCATCATCATCAATTCTAACAAATTCACCTTCATATTTTTCCAAAAATTCTTGCTTTATTCCATTTTCTAAATACAAAGTAAGTGCCCCTACATAGTTAGGAGAACATGCACTGATTACTTCTGCAGTACCCCTGATGTGTTCTTTGGAATATTTTCGTCCACCTAATCCCAAAATTACCATACATGACATTATGTAGCCTGCATCTTTTGCTTTGTTAACTGACTTGATTATTGTTTTTGAAATTGCGCCCTTTGTTACTTTTTTTAATACAATATCAGAACCACTTTCAATTCCCAAATAGAACATATCCAGTCCTGCTTCATTCATCTTCTTTAGTTCCTCTGATGTTTTCTTTAGAATGTTCATCGGCATTGCATAGCAGGAAATTCTCTCAATGTTTGCAAATTTTTCTCTAATATACTTTACAATTTTTATCATATACTCTGAATCAAGATTTAATGCATCACCATCTGCAAGAAATACTCTTCTAGTATCAGGCAAATAATTTGCCATCATGTCAATTTCTGCTTTGACATCCTCCCATGGTCTCTCTGAATATTCCTTTGATCTATACATGTCACAAAATGAACATTCGTTAAATGAGCAACCTAAAGTTACCTGGAAAATTAATGATTGAGCCTCAGATGGTGGTCTGTATAGGGGGGCATCATAGTTTAACATCATTTTTTAAATCACTGAAATTTGTTTGATTTGTTTTTTATACTTTCTACTTTTTTCTCCCCACAAAATACCTTTTAGTAGTAATCATGAATGAATTTTCATAACTTATGGCAAATGATCCTGATGCTAAAAGATTACTTTGGTTTGTTTTTGCAGGATCACGTGGAGGATTGAATAGATTAAAAATTATTTCAAAACTAAAGGATAATCCACTAAACACAAATCAACTTGCAAAGGAACTGAGTCTTGATTACAAAGCAATTCAGCATCACATTAAGGTACTTGAAAAAAATAACATGATCACTAAAGTTGGAGAAAAGTATGGAGTTGTGTACTTTATCTCTACATTTCTAGAAGTAAACATGGAGACATTTGAAGAAATTGAAGGAAAATTGGATAAAAGTAAATAAAAGCTCAAGAGGTGTTTTTCTCTAAATGGAAACTACATCACTAGTTTTGTCTATTGTATCAATTGCAAATATGGGAATATTAGGAATTCTAATTTGCATTTTTGGAAGAATGTATGGCAAAACCCGTGCACAACTTCCTTTGGGGATGATTGTAGTGGCAGGAATGCTTTTCTTACATAACGTAATTGGAGCCTTGGCATATTTTTCAATGGAGGAAATATTCTCACATGAAATATTCCCTTACATGCTTGGAGTAGGAATTGCAGAACTTGCAGGGTTGTTGATATTCCTAAAGATTACACTTGATTAATCTTAGTTTATTTGTAACAAAAAAATATCAAAGATGTGCTTCAAGAATATTTAAAATTAAATAAAAATATTCTAATAGCATTTGCAGCATCAATTACACTTTCAGCATTAATTGCACAACTTCTCTCTGATCAAACTGACTATCTAAACACAACATATACCACAATTGCAGATTATGTGATTTATTTTTCTGTATTTAGTGGACTATTCTATCTTGATAACAGAAAAAAATATCGTCTAGCATCAGGAAAAACAGACACTGCACGACTAAAAAAAGATCTAAAAAAATTAGTTGCATCACTTGGAATTGCTGAAATTGTTTACACTGTAGTTCGATGGGTTTTACAATACTATCTTCTGACTATTAATTATGATCCATACCTGGCATCAATTGTATCGCAAGGATTATCTACGATCATTTACATGTTAGTAGTTAATCTAAGTGTAAAGATATCGAGGTTGTACAAAGATGGGAATTAGTGTTTACGTTGATGGCTCTGGAGGTCCTAATGGTGGATATGGGTATTTTGTAAAAGAAACTGGAGAATCATTTTATGAAAAAAAACCAGAGATTACAAACAATCAAGCAGAATACATGGCAATAATTTCTGCACTTCACAAATATGCACACTCTGATGAGGAAATTACAATTTACAGTGACTCAAAAAATACCGTAAACCAACTAAATCACGAATTTGCAATAAACAATGAACAACTAAGAATTTTGGCAAGAGATGCATGGGGAATAATGGGAAAAATTTCTAATCTAAAAATTGTCTGGATTCCTAGGAAAGACAATTTGGCAGGAAAGATGCTGGGTAGCTAAATCATGGATCAGAAATTTCTATGAATAACTTTATTATACAAATTCCTTTGATCCAACATAACTATGGCAGAATCTGCGATATTATCTCCTAAAACAATTGCAGTTATTGGCGCATCTGATAAGAGAGGAAGTGTTGGGGCTACAATCACATCAAATATTATGAATGGTTTTAAGGGAATTGTTTATCCTATTAGCCCATCACGTGATACTGTCTTTTACAAAAAAGCATACAAGAGCGTACTTGATGTTCCCAAATCCATTGATCTTGCAGTTATCGTTATCAAAAATACATTGGTTGCACCAGTTCTAGAAGAATGCGGTAGAAAAAAAGTCAAAGGAGTAATTATCATTACTGCAGGTTTCAAAGAAGTTGATGAAGAAGGTGCAAAACGTGAACAAGAAATTAAAGATATTGCAAAAAAATACAAAATTCAAGTAATCGGACCAAACTGTCTTGGAGTCATGAATCTTGATCCAAAGACGATGATGAATTCTACATTTCTCAAAATTACACCAAA
>JBFIEJ010000031.1:0-13475 GCA_041603475.1 Candidatus Nitrosopumilus sp.
AAACAAATTCTCAATGAATGTGATGAAGTAATTATTGCAGTTACCAGTTCTCAGTTTAATTATTTGGAAAAAGATCCATTCACTGCTGGTGAACGAATTGAAATGATTCATGACTCATTAACAGAATCAAAAATTGATTTATCAAGATGTTATGTGGTTGCCCTTGAAAACCAATTCAATATTGCAACGTGGGCCTCATATCTAAAATCTGCATTGCCACATTTTGATAAAGTGTATAGTGGAAACAATTACGTTTCTATGTTGTTGGCAGATTCTGGAATTGATGTAGTTAATCCACCATTATTGGATAGAAACAAATTCAATGCCACTAAAATCCGTTCAATGATAATATCTGGTGATGATTGGGAGCCATTAGTCCCAAAATCTGTTTACTCGTATTTGACAAAAATTAATGCTAAAAATAGACTAGAAGTAATTTCTAAATCCGATACAAAACCCACTGAGCATTAATGGAACCAATTCGTGCTTGCCCCATTTGTCCGGAATGTGGATCTAAGCGATTCATCCGATTACCGGGAGAACAAGTAACTGTAAAATGTCGTGGATGTAACAAAATTATCAAAATCTAAGTTTCATAGTTAATATTTGCAATATTTCTCAAATAATTCATGGCAAAAACATGGAAAGATAACGATATCAGTCTTGACCCAATAAAGGATCAAACAATTGCTGTAATTGGTTATGGAATTCAAGGTGATGCACAAGCTAACAACATGAAAGACTCTGGTCTTAATGTGATAATTGGTCTTAAACAAGGCGGTAATAGCTGGAAAAAGGCAGAAGCTGATGGTCACAAAGTAATGTCTGTTGCAGATGCTACAAAACATGCAGATATTATTCACATACTGATTCCTGATATGATTCAAGGTCAAATATACAAAGATGAAATCGGACCAAATCTTTCAGAAGGAAAAGCATTGTCATTTTCTCATGCAGCCGCAATTTATTGGAAATGGATTGAGGCACCAAACAATGTTGATCTTATCATGGTTGCACCAAAAGGACCAGGATCCAAAGTTAGAGAAACATATCTGGATAATTTTGGTACACCTTCAATAGTTGCAGTTGAACAAGACTTTACTGGTAAAGCTTGGGATAGAACATTAGGAATTGCAAAAGCTATTGGAAGTGCAAGGGCTGGACTAATTCAAACTACTTTCAAAGAAGAAGTAGAAACTGATTGGTTTGGTGAGCAAGCTGACCTTTGTGGAGGCGCTGCTTCTATGATAACAAATGCATTTGAAACTCTAGTTGAAGCAGGATATCAACCAGAAATTGCTTACTTTGAAGTTCTACATGAACTAAAATTAATTGTAGATATGATTCAGAGATATGGAATTAATGGAATGTGGAGACGCGTAAGTGAAACTGCACGATATGGTGGTCTTACACGTGGTCCAATGGTAATGAATTCTGCAAACAAAGAGAATATGAAAAAAGTTCTAACCATGATTCAAGACGGTACATTCAACAACGAATGGATTTCTGAATATCAGAAGAATGGTAAAGATGCTTTTGATAAATACATGAAACAATATGACGAACACCAAATTGAAAAAGTTGGTAAAGAAATGCGTAAAATGATGTGGCCTGATTCCACAGAATAATCTTTTTTCTTATATTTTTCTTAATTTAGACACACCAGTAGTGATGTGATCAATTATTGTTGGCAATGGTGTTCCTGGACCAAACACGTGGTCTACTCCAGCTTTCTTCAAATCTTTGTGATCAATATCTGGGATTACTCCTCCGCCAACTACCAGAACATCGTTAATCCCTTTCTTTTTTACTGCCTTTACTACTCTTGGGAAAAGTGTACCATGTGCTCCATTAAGTAAACTCATTGCAATTGCATCTACATCTTCATCTTCTGCAATCTGTGCTACTCTTTCTGGAGTTGCAAAAAGTCCTGAATAAATTACTTCCATCCCTGCATCTCTAAAAGCTCTACAAAGAACTAATGCTCCTCTATCATGACCATCAAGACCTAGTTTGGCTACTAAAATTTTGATATTTCGTGAAGCAGTTTTTTGTTTCATAAATAATTGTATTTTATATTATTTTAAAGGCTTTCCATGGTATTCAGATTTGAATTTGTTTTTTATGAAACTGGATTATTTAATTTAGTAATCATGCTCGCTAAAGTCTTCACCAAGTGCAATTGTGGCAATCACAGTTGATTTTGTAGTTTGACATCTCATTGTTGAATCTGGCATAAATTCATGAAATATCTCTTTTAGTAATTGTTCTGTAAAAATTGACCAGTTACTTCCCAATTCATGTTGAATAATAAAATGATGTAATGCTCCCTCTACTCTATGATCTGACTTCATTCCAGAAGCTCGCATGTAATCTTCTAGCGTTTCAATGCATCTCTTTAGATCATATTTGCCTTTGATAAATAACACTGTGTCTTTGATGACTGGTTTTATTACATTGATTATTTCATCGATGTCTTTTGATTCCAACTCAATTCCTAATGTGTCTAGAATTTTTTTTGGAACTGGAATCATCCCAATTTTATCTGCAAATCTATCCCATTGGATGTATTTTTCTAAAATTTGTCTTGCCATTACATTGTGCGAAATATTATGATTCATGGCCTCTGTCTCAATTTCTTCAACTAGCTTAACTGGTAGGCGATAAGTAACACTACGTGTTTTTTCTTTTTTTGGGGGATGCACTTGACGTTTTACTGTATTTGAATCCAATTTCCTTTCTTAAAAAACTCCAATATGTGTATAAATTCATTCTATATTAAAATGATATTCTCATTTTTGATAATCTGGCGTAATTCTAATAGTCACAACTATGATGTTTTTTTGAGGGAATATGTATTCAATGCATTATTCATATGAGATATGAGTCAGTACTGTGAAACTTGTGGAAAATTTATGTTGAATTCGGAGCTATCTCACTGTTCAGATGAATGTCTGTTAACCCAAATTACAAATAGTTACTCCGTAGAAAATAATGAAAATAATGCTACCAATTGGGATGACAGAACAGATCCTTGGTGTTAATTTAGAATAGAAAATATTCTTAAAGCCTATCTAAGGTAATTCCGACGTGGACGTAACTCCAATTAATTATAACCTAACTTTTGAGCCAAATCTTAAAAAATTCATTTTTGATGGTGAAGAATCTATTTCTGTTCTTTGTAAAAAGCCTACAAAATCAATCATTATGAATTGTGCCGAATTAAAAATTATATCTTGCAAAGTAGAATCGTCTGGAAAGATCATCAAATCCATTCCAAAGACTGACGAGAAAAGAGAGGAGCTTAAAATTACATTAACTGAGAAGATAAAAGGATCTGCAATCATTCATTTAAAATTTCAAGGAGTTCTAAATGATCGACTTTTGGGATTCTATCGAAGTCAATACACTCAAAACGGTAAAACAAAGTATTTGGCAACAACACAATTTGAGGCAGCTGACGCTAGACGTGCTTTTCCATGTTGGGATGAACCTGAAGCAAAAGCAACCTTTGAAATTTCAATCATTGCAGATAATCAGTTTACTGCAATCTCCAACATGCCAATTCAATCCAAGAAAAAAATCAAAAATAAAACCTTATACAAATTTTCAAAAACCCCTGTTGTTTCTACTTATTTGATCTATCTTGGTGTGGGTGAATTTGAATATCTTACTGGAAGAGTTGGAAAAATTCAGATACGCGTTGTCACTACAAAGGGAAATAAATCAAAAGGAAAATTCTCATTAGAATTAGGAAAGAAATTACTAGTATCATATGAAAAATATTTTGGAATAAAATATCCCTTGCCAAAATTAGATTTGATTGCGGTTCCCGACTTTGCAGCAGGTGCCATGGAGAACTGGGGTGCAATAACATTTAGAGAAACAATTCTTCTTTATGATCCTAAAACATCTTCTACCAGGACAAAACAATTCATTGCCGAAGTAATCTCCCATGAGATTGCCCATCAATGGTTTGGCAATCTTGTTACTATGAAATGGTGGAATGATCTGTGGCTAAATGAGAGCTTTGCAACCTTTATGGCTACAAAGTTTGTTGACAAATATTATCCTGAATGGGATTTGTGGAATCAGTTTATTGAGGATGCAATGAATGTTGCAATGGGTCTTGATTCTCTGAAAACTACCCATCCAATTGATGTTAAAGTAAATTCTCCTGCTGAGATACGTGAAATCTTTGATGCAATATCGTATGACAAAGGTGGCTGTGTCCTTCGAATGTTAGAGCAATATGTGGGAGAGCCAAACTTTCAAAGAGGATTAAAAAAATACCTCTCTGATTTCAAATACAAAAATGCTAAAGGACAAGACTTGTGGGATGCAATAGGAAAGGCATCTAAAATGCCTGTCAGTTCAATGGTAAATACATGGCTAAAACAACCTGGATTCCCACTAGTTGAAATTAATCAAGATGGCAATTTACTTCAACTAAAACAAAAACGATATTTACTTGAAGATGATAAAAAATTCCGTAAAGGGTTATGGTCTATTCCCTTATCATTAGGGTTGGACAAAGAGTTTTCCACAAAACTGTTTTCTAAAAAATCTATGACAGTCAAATTACCTAAAAACACAATTGGTTTTGTTGCAAATTATGGTAGAAAGGGATTTTATCGCGTAAAGTATGATGAAGGCATTTTACTTGACCTTAAAATGCTAGTTGATGAGAAACGTACTTCACCAATTGATAGATGGGCAATTCAAAATGATCTTTTTTCCCTTTGTGTTTCAGGAGATGAACAAGTCAGAAACTATCTTGACTTTTCTGATGCATACTTTGATGAAGAAAGCTATCTTGCATCAGTTAATGTTGCTCATAATCTGGCATCATTATACTTTAGAGCATTTGATGAAAAATTCTCTGAAGAAATTCGTAACTACGCATTAAATTATTTTAGAAAAATATTATTCAAAGTTGGATGGGCACCAAAAAAATCTGATAAACATACTGATGCACTATTGCGTTCTTTTGTAATCTCTGCATTAGGGAAAATGAATGATGACGAAGTCACCGAAGAGGCATTAAAGAGATATGAGAAATTTCTCAAACATCCATCTTCATTATCACCTGATTTGATAGAACCAATTTGCTCAATTGCTGCATGGAATGGAAATGCAAAAACCCATTCTCAATTGATCAAATTATACAAGAGTGCAAAAACAATGGAAGAAAAATTACGATTCTTGGGTGCAATGTGTGGCTTTAAGGAAAAGAAGTTATTGCTAAAAACACTTGATTTCTCACAAACCTCTGAAGTACGTTCTCAAAATATGCAGCTTCCAATCATGAAAGTTGCTGCAAATCCATATGGAAAACAAGTTTTATGGCCTTGGTTGAAGAAAAACTGGAAGAAACTCAACAAAAAAGTTGGCCATGGAAATCCACTATTCAATAGAATAGTGGCTAGTATTTCATCAATTGCAGAGGATACTATGGAGCATGAAATAAAATGCTTCTTTAAAAAGAACCCTACTCCTGGTACAGAACGTACACAATCTCAAACTTTGGAGCGAATTAGAATAAATTCCAAATTACTACGAAGAATGAGAAAAGAATTTCAAGATGGCTAAAAAAATCGGTCCTCCAATAGTTCTTGGAGTTATCACAATTCTTGCAATAGTGTTTCTTACTGGTGGTGGAACTGATGATAAAGAGGTTTACCGAAAATCATTTCAAGTTGATGCAGTCTATTATGAATCAGGTCATATAGAAGTCTCCTATGTTGATAAAACCCAAATGACTAATTCAGTTGTAATGGAGATTCTAGGTATGGATGAAACTTTTCAAAAAACATTCACTGAATCGGAATTTATTGAAATTATTCCATTTGCAAACCCTCCAAAATATGGATGGGCAATTCATCCAATAGTCTTAGAAATTGATCATAATGAGTTTGGTCATATTCAATTAAAAACTGAGATTCATGAATATGGTACTCCATCTGAACCTATAATTTATTCAAAAGATTAAGATCTAACACAAGATTTTTGTGCACCTGCAAAACTTTACTGTGTGTTGGATTTATCTGAGCTCAAGAAAGGAAAACGTGGGGCAATTGCAAAGGCAATATCTGTAATTGAAAATGATCCGAAAGAGGCTCAAAAATTAATAAAAAAAATTTTCAAAGACACTGGAAATTCTATAATTATTGGTATTACGGGTCCAGCTGGTGCTGGAAAAAGTTCTTTAATAAACAAAACTTCTGTAGCCCTAAAAAAATTAGGAACAAAACCTGCTGTTCTTGCCATAGACCCATCAAGTCATGTCACTGGAGGTGCAATCTTAGGTGATAGAGTTAGAATGACTGAATCTACTGATTCTGGAACATACATTAGAAGTATAGCCTCAAGAGGATCCACTGGTGCAGTATCTCATTCCTTGCGAAACAGCATTCGTATTTTAGAATATGCTGGATTTAATCCGATAATAATTGAAAGTGTAGGGGCTGGTCAGACTGAAGTTGAAATTTCCACTATTGCAGATATCACAGTTGTTGTTTTTAATCCTAATACAGGAGATAGCATTCAAACAATCAAAGCTGGATTGACAGAAATTGGAGATATTTATCTAATCAATAAGAGTGATCTTAGTGGCACAAATCAACTCTATGATGCTGTAAGGGATTTTATTGGAGCCACTGATCGAAATCCTACTATTCTTAAAACATCTGTAAAGAAAAATTCAGGAATAACAGACTTTGCTAAAACTCTGAAAACTATGATGGCATCTAAAAAGAAATCAAAGAAAGAAAAAGACCAAGAACGACTCAAAGCAGAACTTAAGGATATTGTTTTAAATAACATTAATGAAAAGATTGATGACATGATAGATTCTGATAAAACCCTTTCAACATATCTGAAAAAATTACAATCAAAGTCAATCAATCCATTTGATGCTGGAGACAAAATAACAAAATCCCTCTTAAAGTGATTAACATGGCAGCAAAAAAACAAACCAAATCAAAGGCAGCAGAGAAGAAAATATTTACTGATTCAAATTTCCCTGTAAAGCGAATATATCAAAAGTCTTCAAAGAAACGACCTGTTGAGGATTCAGGCAAATATCCATTTACACGTGGAATACATCCAGAAATGTTTCGTGAAAGATTTTGGACTATGAGACAGTATTCTGGATTTGGTGATGCAAAACTTACTAACGAGAGATTCAAGTTCATGCTTGAAAAGGGACAAACCGGTCTTAGTATGGCCTTTGATCTTCCAACTCAGATTGGATATGATTCCGACTCACCACAAGCAGAAGGTGAAGTTGGAAAAGTTGGTGTATCTATTACATCAATCAAAGATATGATGACTGCCTTTGATGGAATTCCATTAGGAAAGGTAAGCTCTTCAATGACCATTAATTCTACTGCTTCTACTCTTCTTGCATATTATATTGCAGTTGGAGAATCACAGGGATTTAAGAGTCAAGAACTTCGTGGAACAACACAAAATGATATTCTAAAAGAATACATTGCAAGAAATACCTACATTTATCCACCTCAGCCATCAATGCGATTAATTGGTGACATGATTGAGTACTGTGCACAAAAGGTTCCTTCATGGTACCCTGTATCTATCTCTGGATATCATATGAGAGAAGCTGGATGTACTGCAACACAAGAAGTTGCATTTACATTGGCAAATGCTATTGCATACATTCAAACCTGTTTAGATAAAGGATTGAAAATTGACGAGTTTGCACCACGTCTGTCATTTTTCTTCTGCTGTACAATCGAATTCTTTGAAGAGGTTGCAAAATTCAGAGTTGCAAGAAAAGTTTATGCCAAAATTCTTAAAGAGATGTTTCATGCAAAGAATCCTCGCTCTTTGCAACTAAAATTCCATACGCAGACCAGTGGTGAATCACTAACTGCACAGCAACCTGATAACAACATCGTCCGCGTTGCAATTCAAACAATGGCTGCAGTTGCAGGTGGAACCCAATCACTTCACACAAACTCTAGAGATGAGGCACTTGCATTACCAACACAAGAATCAGCTAAAATTGCACTTAGGACTCAACAGATAGTAGCTCATGAAAGTGGAATTACAAAAACTGCAGACCCCCTAGGTGGCTCCTACTATCTTGAAGAACTATCTGATCAAATTGAAGAAGGTGTTTGGAAATATCTGAAGAAAATCCAAAAAATGGGTGGCTCTGTTAAAGCAATTGAGAAGGGATTCTTTCAATCCGAGATTAGACAAAATGCATATCGCCTAAAGAAGGAAGCTGATGACGGTGAGCGAATTTTAGTTGGTGTAAACAAGTATGCTGAAGAGGAAGTACAACCAGACTTGCTTAGAATTGGTGGTAAAATTGAAATTCAACAGAAAAAGGCACTTAAAGAATTACGTGCATCTAGAGACAAAAAGAAATGGGAAAAAGCACTTTCTGCAATGCAGGGTGCAGCTGACACTGAAGAAAATCTAATGCCTTACATAATTACTGCCGCAAAGGCAATGGCAACAACTGGTGAGATCAGTAATACATTCCGAGAAGTCTTTGGCGAGTATCGTCCAAAAGAGGTCTTTTAGATGAAGATTGATCATATTGCTATTGCTGTAAATGATGTTGAGGAATCTGCCAAAGTTTACCAGCAAGCATTAGGAGTTGATAGTGTAGAATTTGAAACTGTGGAAACAGAAGGAGTCAAAGTAGCAATAATTCATTTGGAAAATGGCCGTGTTGAATTAATGCAACCTACAAACGATGAGAGTCCTATCAAAAAATTCCTTGATAAAAAAGGACAGGGTTTGCATCATATGGCTTTGGAAACTAATGATATAGAAGGCGAAGTTCAAAGGATGGAGGGTTGCGGTATTCAATTCTTGGGAAAAATTAGACCTGGCTCTGCTGGCACTAAAGTAACTTTCATTCACCCAAAATCATTACATGGGGTGTTGGCAGAACTCTGCTCTCATCCGAAATAATTATTCCATCATCTTTAGAGTATCTGAAGCTGTAATAATTCCTACAATCTTTGATTTTTTTGAAACTAGAATGCATTTTGAGTATCTAATTAATGGAACTAGTACATTAGCTGGAGTATCATAATCTACTATGGGTGGAACAGAATCCATTGTATCTGCAAGTTTTGCTTTTTTTAATTCTGCCTCTCCTAAATCTGCTAAATGCTTTACAATTCCGTCTTCGGACACAACACCTACGACATCTGCATTATTAAAAACTGGAATTTGACTAATTGATAATTGATGCATTTTTTTGATTGCATCATGTAATGTATTGGTGGGTTTTAACTTTACAATATCCTTACTGCAAAAATCACCTGCAGTATGTGATGATGATTCCCCTTCTAATTTGGCTAAATTATCAAAAATCTTCTTTGCAGTCTCATAACTAGGCTGACTTCTTCCAGATTCAATTTGATTAATCATAGATGTACTAACCCCTGTCATAATAGCTAGTTTTTTCTGTGTAATTCCAATCTTTTGTCTAATCTGTTTAATTGAATCTATTCTAGGAAGCAATTCATTTACAAATGAAACTAATTGATTTTAAACTTAGCATTTTTGAAAAATTAATCAAATTCAGCTTGGTTATATCTGGGAAAGAGCTATTTACTTTGTAATGCAAACTTACATCCTACTGACATGCGTTCCTGGGCATGAAAAAGAGATCATCACACATCTGAAAAGTATGGATGATGTTTTAGAGGTTAATGGAATCTGGGGAAAATATGATATTTTTCTAAAAGTTACACATGATGCAAATTTTGGCTTGGATAGAATAATTGAAAGATTAAGAAATGTTGAAAATATTACTAGCACATACACTATCCCAATTCTATTTGGACAGGGTGGGTCAATTGATGATTGAAATCTAGGTTTCTTTAATCAATGATTTGATGTTTTCTATGTTTTCTGGATTAATCTCAATCTCTTTATGCTCTGCTTGAACATGCTCTGTTACTTTTTTCATTAATTCTTCTTCAGTCTCTGTAGTTATACTCCAACTACAGTCTTTTCCTGCATCTGAACAACTGATACTTTTTGCCATAAATATGATGATTATGAGAATTATTTATTTTCTTTTAGATTTTACTTTCTTTGGTTGCTCAATTGCTGCCTGAGCAGCTGCAACTATGGCAATTGGAATTCTATGAGGTGATGCACTGACATAACTTAGTTCTGCACCATGACAGAATTTAATTGAATTTGGATCTCCTCCATGTTCTCCACATATCCCAATCTCCATATTTGGTCTGACTCCACGACCCAATGAAATTCCTATTTTCATTAAACTTCCAACACCATTTACATCAATTGATTGAAATGGATTACGTTCGAGTAATTCTTTTTCCATGTATTCTGGAAGGAATTTGCCTTCTACATCTTCTCTACTAAAACTAAATGTTCCCTGAGTCAAATCATTTGTTCCAAAACTAAAGAATTCTGCGGTACTTGCAAGTTCATTTGCAGTTAAAGCAGCTCTTACAACCTCTATCATTGTCCCAAAGTTTATTTTTAATTTCATTTTATGTTTGCTTTCCATCTCTTTTTTAATAGAGTCATAAATTTTCTTTATGTGATTTAATTCTGCAATACTGCTAATTTGAGGAATCATTATTTGTGGATGGGCTTTGATTTTTTTCTTTGTTAGTTCTACTAATGCTTCAAAAACTGCACGAATCTGCATTTCATAAATTTCTGGATATGTTATTCCTACCCTTACTCCCCTATGCCCCATCATTGGATTGACTTCTGCAAGTTCTCTTGCTCTCTTTAGAACAATCTTTGCTTTTTTAATTTCTTCAGTTGCATTCTGTAATTCTAATTTACGAATTTTTTCTGCCAATTCTTCAGGATTTGGTAAGAATTCATGTAATGGTGGGTCTAACAGTCTGATAGTTACCTCGTATCCTTCCATAGCTTTTAGAATTTCTATAAAGTCGCTTTTTTGTAACTGCCCTAATTTATTCAGAATTTTACCTCGTTCTTCAATATTTTCTGCCATTATCATTTCTATGAATAGATTGATTCTATCACTTCCATTGAACATTCTCTCTGTCCTACACAAACCAATTCCTTGGCCTCCAAATTCTCTTGCAAGTCTGGCACCTTCAGGTGTGTCTGCATTTGCTCTAATTCCGATTTTCTTTGCTTTTTTAGCCCATTCTAAGATTTGTTTAAAATCTGAAGTAACTTTTGGTTCAATTGTAGGGATGTCTCCAATATACACACTACCTGTACTGCCGTCAATTGTAATTGCATCCCCTTCATGAACTACTTTTCCATCTACACTACACTGTTTATTATCAAGGTCAATTTTCAAATCAGAACATCCTACAATACATGGTTTACCCATTCCTCTTGCAACTACTGCTGCATGGGATGTTTTTCCTCCTCTACTGGTTAAAATTCCAACTGACTCAAAGAATGCTGGAACATCTTCTGGCTTTGTCTCTTCTCTGATTAAAATAACCTTAGCCCCATTTTCTCCCATTGCTGTTGCTCTTTTAACATCCAGAACTGCTACTCCACTAGCAGCGCCAGGTGATGCTGCAATTCCTTTTGCTAATTTGGTATAATTTTTAATTTCATTTGGATCAATTCTTTTATGCAAAAGCTGTTCTAGTTGCTCTGCTTGAAGTCTGGTGATTGCCCTGTTTTTATCAATTAATTTCTCTTTTACCATGTCAACTGAGGTCTTTACCATTCCGGATGCATTCATTTTTGCATTTCTTGTTTGCAACAAATAGAATTTTCCTTGCTCAATTGTAAATTCAATATCTTGGGGTTCCTTGTAGTGTTTTTCTAGTCTTTCACATGTTTTTGCTAATTGTTTGTATGAATCTGGAAGATCCTTTTTCATTTCATCAACTTGTTTTCCTGTTCTTACACCAGCTACGACATCTTCACCTTGTGCATTAATTAGATATTCTCCATAAATCTGACGTGAACCGTCACCAGGATTTCTAGTAAATACTACTCCTGTGGCACAATCATTTCCCATGTTGCCAAATGCCATAGATACAATATTCACTGCTGTACCATCTGCAATATCTTTTGTAATGTTGTTTTTCTCTCTGTAAACAATTGCTCTTTCCCCCATCCAACTTCCAAATACTGCCTTTATTGCAAGTTCTACTTGCTCAGTAGGATCTGTTGGGAATTTTCTTCCAGTATGTTTATCGCAAATCTGTTTGTATTGTTCTACTATTTCTTTTAATGATTCTTCATTTAAATCACTATCCACTTGGACATTTTGTTTCTTCTTTGCAGCATTTAGGACATCATCAAATTTTTTGTCATCTACACCAAATACTACTTTACCAAACAACTGGACAAATCTTCTATAGGAGTCCCATGCAAATCTTGGATTTTGGCTTTTCTCAGCTAGTCCTAAAACAGTTTGGTCATTTAATCCGAGATTTAGAATTGTATCCATCATTCCTGGCATTGAAATTGCAGCACCAGATCTTACTGATACTAGTAATGGGTTTGTCTTGGAATTCCATTTTTTACCTGTCTTTCTCTCTATTTTAGCAATATTTTTTTTCACATCTGCCATGAGTGTTTTTGGAAGTTTTTTGTTATTTTCATAATATTTTTTACAAACTTCAGTAGTAATTGTGAATCCTGGGGGTACAGGTAACTTTAGTCTGGTCATCTCGCATAATCCAGCTCCTTTTCCACCTAGGAGTTTCTTGTTTTTACCGTCCCCTTCATCATAAAAGTAAACTTGTTTCATTTTTTACGATTAACCAATCCCAAAAAGGGGGTATTAAACCATTGACTTGGCAAATTCAGACATTATCTTATTCCAATCCTTTGCCTTGATAATGCCGCTAGCTACTAGAATCCCTTTTGATCCTAATTGCATGGCTTTGGCAACATCTTCGCCTGAAACAATCCCTGCACCACAAAGTAGTTTTGTTTTGTTTTTTGCACTCTTTACAGCATCTGCTGCTTTTGTAATTAACTCTGGTTTTTCTTTTGACACAGCCTTTCCAGAACCAATTAACTCTGGTGGTTCTATTGCAATATAGTCTGGATTTAGTTTTGCATATTTATTAGCCTCTGCGACATCTTTGACACATACAATGGAAATCATCTTTAACTCTTTGAGCTTTAAAACTAATTTTTGAATTTCTTTTTCTGATATTCTATGTTCACTATGGTTAATTAGGGATCCTTTAACTTTAGATTTTTTTAATAATTCTGGAATGACAAATCCTGTTGTACTGCCAATTTTAGAATCATCAATATGCTGAGCTAAAATTAGAATGGAACTTTTTGACACTAATCCAATTAAATGCTGAGGTGGTGCAATTGCAATTTTAACTTTGAATTTTTTAGAAACTTTTTCAGCAATCTTTACAAATTTTATGATGTTATCTCCTGAAATTTCTTCATAGTTTTTACAATTGATTACAAACATCCTTCTTTGAAAATTTCTGTATTGTATTTAATTCTTGATTAAATTATGT
>JBFIEJ010000032.1:0-13380 GCA_041603475.1 Candidatus Nitrosopumilus sp.
ACCAGAACCAACACCAGAACCAACACCAGAACCAACACCAGAACCAACACCAGAACCAACACCAGAACCAACACCAGAACCAACACCAGAACCAACACCAGAACCAACACTCCAAATTTCTTCAGATGATCCTTTTACTGGAATTAGTGATGATGATATTGCAAACTATTCAGATCTATTTGATGTCCCTCCACCTGAAAATGATAACGAAGCTGTCAAACTTGGAAATGAGATTCGTGATTGGATAAAACAAGGTAGACCTCAACCAGGAGAAACAGATGTTGAAGAAACTAATGTTGATGATAATGTAAAGGAAATACAAAAACATGATAAAGAAGAAAAAACTAAAAAGAAAAGAGGCATGTTCGGGTTCTTTAAGAAATGAAACTTAAAACAAAAGATTTACTCACTTTAGGGGAATTATCATCAAAGGAATTTTTAGGCTTAATTGAACATTCTATTAAACTAAAAAAAGAACTAAAGAAAGGATCTAACAAACCAATTCTGAAAAATAAAACATTGACTATGATTTTTCAAAAACCCTCTACTAGAACTCGGGTTAGCTTTGAAACTGGTATGTATCAATTAGGCGGGTATGCAATTAATTTATCATCAAATGATATGCAATTATCTCGCGGTGAAACAATTGAAGATACAGCAAAAACTCTTTCACGTTACACTAATTGTATAATGGCTCGAGTCTATGATCATAAATTACTTGAAAGTTTATCCCAACATGCAAGTGTTCCTGTAATTAATGGTCTATCTGATTCATTTCATCCATGTCAGATATTAGCTGACTTTATGACCATTAAAGAGAAGAAAGGAAAACTCAAGGGATTAAAAATTGCATGGATTGGAGATGGGAATAATGTCTGTAACTCTATGATTTATGGTGCTGCATTATCTGGTGTAACAATGTCTATTGCAACACCAAAAGGATTTGAACCAGACAAAAAAGTTGTTAAAGATTCCTCAAAGTCCACTAAAATTGAATTAACAACTGATCCTCTAATTGCAACAAAGAATGCAGATGTAGTTGTCACAGATACATATTCCTCAATTCATAACAATGATCCAAAAAGAATCAAAAAGTTTCTTCCTAAGTATCAGGTTAATTCTAAATTAATGAAAACTGCAAAGAAAAATGCGATCTTTTTACATTGTCTTCCGGCAAAAAGAGAACAGGAAGTTGCATCATCAGTTATTGATGGTTCACAATCTGTTGTTTGGGATGAAGCAGAAAATCGACTTCATTCTCAAAAAGCTTTGTTAGCTGCTCTAATTCACGGTTAACGTATATAAGAGAAGGTTCAAACTCGATTTCTGTAGATGGCCTATTCAAAAATATTAAGAAGACTTAGAGAAGAAAAGACCAATTATAAAAAACGTGGAACCATGTTAACTGGTAAGCGTGATTTTATCACTGTCAATATTACTAATGAAAATACACAAGTTCAAATTTTAAAACCTGGAATGGCAGGAGATACAGTTATTTCATTTGCACATTCTAGAGCACTTCTTGACAAAGGATGGAAGGGTTCAAGAAAAAGTATTCCTGCAGCCTATTTGACAGGATACTTGGCAGGAAAGAAAGCACTTGGAAAAGGTGCAAAGGATGCAATTTTGTATACTGGTACTAGAAAATATACTCAGAGAATGGCAGCAGCACTCAAGGGAGTTATTGATGCAGGTGTTCAAGTCCCAGCTAGTGAAGAAACATTCCCATCATCTGAAAGAATTAACGGAGAACATCTAACTGTTAAAAATGATATTACAAAAATAAAATCAACAATTGATAGTGAGGTAAAATAGAAATGAGTCAAGCTGCTCAAACCAAAGGACAAGGAGGTCAAAGAGGACGGGGTCCACCAGTTTACGGACGTGGGCCACCTGGTGGTGCTAAGGGTGGAGATCGTCCAAGAAGACCAAGACGAGAACCTGAAGAAGAAGTTTGGGTACCAAAAACAATTCTAGGACAAAAAGTTGCATCAGGAGAAATTTCGTCTCTTGAAGAAATTATAGAATCAGGATTACGAATTCAAGAATCTGGAATTATCAAAAAACTTCTTCCAGATTTAAAAAGTGAAGTAGTAGATGTTGGAATCATTCAAAAAATGACTTCAAATGGTCAATCAACTAGATTCAAAGCAATCGTTGCAGCAGGAAATGAAAATGGTTACTTAGGAATAGGTCAAGGCAAATCAAAACAAATGAGAATTGCAATAGAGAAGGCAACCAGTCAGGCATTTCTTAATGTTAATCCTATCAAATTAGGATGTGGCAGTTGGGAATGTAGATGTGATCAAAAACATTCTATCCCTTTCAAAGTTAGAGGAAAAGGTGGAAGTGTTACAATTGAAATCATTCCTGCACCTCGTGGATTAGGTTTAGTAGCAGGTGGTAAGATTAAACGATTATTAGAATTAGCAGGTCTCAAAGATGCTTGGACTACAGCAAAGGGCTCTACTCCAACCATGAACTCAACTTCAAAAGCAATATTGGATTGTCTCAGACAGACATTTAGTCAGGGTTGATGAAAATGGCTAATGCATATCTTGTTGTTAGAATTAAGGGTCAAGCTGATGTCCCATATTGGGCAACACATACTATGACTTTGTTAAAATTAGACAAAAAATATCGTGCCACAATTTTACCTGCAAAAGAGAATACATTAGGAATGCTAAAAAAAGTACAACACTATGTTTCTTGGATAGAACTTGATAATTCTCTTGCAAAAGAATTGATAGATAAAAAAGCACGAAAAGGTGGATATCAAAAAATTACTGCTGAAGATCTTAAGGAACTTGGATTTGCAAGTTCTGATGAATTAGGAAATGCATTGGCTGATGGCAAAGCAACTTTATCTAAATTAAAACCTCTAAAACCTTGGTTTGCTTTAGCACCTCCAAGACTGGGATTCAAAAAAAGTACCAAGAAATTGTATGGACAAAAAGGGGTTCTTGGACATAATAAAGAACTTGATGCAATTGTAAGGAGAATGATTTAGAATGGCAACAAGACTTAGAAAGACCAGAAGACTTAGAGGTGGACGCCACATGGGATGGGGACAAGTAGGTCAACACCGTGCTAGTGGTCACAAGGGTGGTCTAGGAATTACCGGAATGATGAAACACCACTACAGTTCTTTGTTAAAATTCGACCCAGATCATTATGGTCATGATTCAACTAAACCACCTCACCCAAATATTACAAAGAAATGGACTAGTGTCCGTGATCTTGATGACCTGTTCACTAAGTTCGGTAAAGAAGAAGGAGGAAAGAAAATCATAGACCTTGAAAGTGCAGGATATGAGAAACTCCTTGGTGGCGGAAAAATAGCTAACGCTTATTCTGTCAAAGTACCACAGTTCACCGCATCTGCAGAAGAAAAAATTAAAGCTGTTGGGGGAGAGGTGTTAACTAATAATGGCTGAAGGTAGCGTTACTACTTTCATCCGAAAACTCGTTTTTAAAGCGGAACCATATCTTCCTCAAGTTCCAAAACCTAAAAAGAAAATCCCTCTTCAAACCAGGCTCCTTTGGTGTGGAGTTGCATTACTTATCTACATGGTTATGGGCCAAACTCCACTATTTGGTGCAACTGCACCTGAGTTTGACTTTCTAGCCTTTGCCAGAGTTATTTTTGCATCACAACAAGGAACTCTTGTTGAATTAGGAATTGGGCCGATAGTAACTGCTGGACTCTTAATGCAGTTGTTGAGAGGTTCAGACATTCTCAAATTTGATTTCAAAAAACCTGAAGAAAGAGGGATATTTCAGACTGCTACTAAAATTGTAACATATGTTGTAATTGTTGCAGAATCTATTGTATATGGTGCGGCAGTTTATGGGCCTGGAGTAAGTGATGCTTCTGTTTTGTATGTGATGATAGGGCAGCTTATGGCTGCGTCTGTAATTATCATGTTCTTAGACGAACTAATTCAGAAGGGTTGGGGTCTAGGTAGTGGAATCAGTTTATTCATTATGGCAGGTGTTGCTCAACAAATTCTTTGGAGCTTGTTTAGTCCGTTACCTGCAGGAGATGGGGGCACTATCGGAATCATTCCGTACATCGGACAATCTATTATGAGTGGTGATCTGTCGAATGTATTTTTCCGTTCCAACCAACTCCCGAGTATCTTTGGAATTTTCCTCACAGCTGGAATATTGTTGATACTTGTCTTTACCCAAGGAATGAAGATTGAAATTCCAATTGTATCTACAAAGTACAGAGGATTTTCAGCAGTTTATCCAATCAAACTGATGTATGTATCAAACATCCCAGTAATCTTGGCATCTGCATTAACTGCAAATGCTGTCTTCATATTCCAAATGTTGTGGGCAAACATGAACCCGCGTAACAATAATTTCTTTATGAATTTTATAGCTCAATTTGATCCGACTAGCCCTTCTACTCCAATAGGTGGTATCATTTACTACATAACTCCTCCAAGAGGGCTAGATGTTGCAGCCCTTGATCCAATGCGGGCGGTAGGCTATGTTTTGTTTATGATTGGAATTGTAGTTGTGTTTGGTAGATTATGGGTAGAGCTTGGTGGTTTGTCACCAAAGAGCGCCGCCCAGAATTTACTGGATGCAGATGTACAAATCCCTGGATTCAGAAGATCAAACAAACCTGTTGAGGCATTACTGAACAAGTACATTCCATCAGTAACTATTATTGGCTCTATGATTTTGGGCCTTTTAGCTGGTGTATCCGATGTTTTAGGTGTATTTGGTTCTGGTATTGGAATTTTACTTATGGTAGATATCCTCATCAACTATTATACTCAGTTAGTACGAGAACAAGTAGAAGTCGTAATGCCGCGATTGGGTGCTTTGCTTGGCCGAAAATAAAAAAATTGTAATGATTGGGATTCCTGGTGTTGGGAAGACAACACTACTATCAAAGATAGTGGAAATTCTAAAAAGCAAGCAAAAAAGTGTTAATGTGATTAATTATGGTACTTTGATGTTTGAGGTATCAAAACAAAACGGACTAAAAGATAGAGATGAGCTAAGAAAACTCCCTGTATCTGAACAGCAAAAATTACAAAAGATTGCTGCAGAAAAAATTGCGTCTCATGATGAGGAAATTGTGATTATTGACACTCATGCATTTATCAATTCACCAGAAGGATATTATCCGGGATTGCCTGAACATGTTTTGAAAATAATAAAACCATCTAACTTTGTATCAGTTTCTGCAAAACCTGAAGAAATCTACAATAGAAGAATGAAAGACGATACACGAAACAGAGATAAAATTACTCTTGCAAATATTAAAAAAGAATTAGATGTTCAATCAGGCATGATTTCAGCATGTGCCGTCATTACTGGTTCTCCAGTCAGGCATATTCTTAATGCAGAGGGAAAGATTGATGAAGCAGCTGATAAGATTATCAAGGCAATAGGACTATAAAAAATGGAATTCAACTTTATTCTACTATTTCTTGACTCTATTCACCTTCAATTTGATTTCTTAGGGGGTGAATCTAGACATTTGGGAAGCGATGATCCAATTATCCGGGGACTTATCTTGTCAATGTTTGCAGTATCTGGATTTGGAATTTTACTAAACATTTTCAATGCTGCAGTAAGAAAGAAGATGGTAGACCAAACAAAACTAAAAAGAATCATGAAAGAAACACGTGCTTGGCAAAAAGAGAGAATGTCTGCAATGCGTTCAAAAGATCAAGCAAAGATGAACGAACTCAGCAAAAAATCATCATACATGAACAAAATGTCTATGGAGATGATGCAGATGAACATGCGTCCAATGATGATTACTTTTGTTCCGCTAATTTTGATTTTTTATCTTGTACTGCCACAACTATTCTCATACACTGTTGCACTATCTCCAATTCCGCTAAATGTAATTCCAGGAGATTTCTTCCAATTAACTTGTACTGCAGAACAAGCAGCAGACATGAATGATATTTGCCCTAAAGAAAATGCCCTATATCTGTGGGCATGGTATTTCCTTTCTTCTATTGCTTTTAGTGGCATTATTATGAAACTAACTAAAACATCAATGGATCTCAGTTGAAAAAATCCATAGTAATTTCTGGTCCTCCTGCAGTTGGTAAAACTACCGTTGCAAAAGGATTAGCCGAAGAATTTCAATTACAATATCTAAGCGGCGGTGATGTTCTCAAAGAAATGGCCAAAGAGCAAGGATTTGAATCTGATGGTGATGATTGGTGGGATACTGAAGATGGCATGAAATTTCTAAAACAACGAGAAGAAAATTCTGAATTTGATAAAAAACTAGATGAAAAACTAATTCATCTGTTCAATAAAGGTGGAATGGTAATTACTAGTTACACTTTGCCTTGGTTAGTAAAAGAAGGAATAAAGATTTGGCTAGAAGGCTCTCATGCTAGCAGTACAAAGAGAATGCAAACACGAGACAATATGAGCTCAGAGGATGCATATGAGATTACAAAAAAACGCTTTGATAGAAACAAGGCATTATACAAGAAAATATACAATTTTGATTTTGGAAATGATACATCCGTCTTTGATTTAATAATTAATACAGATCACCTGACTGCCCAACAAGTAATTGATGTTACAAAAGAGACTGTGAGGAAATTACTATGACACTCAAGCAACTAGAAAATCTTATTGAAATTGATCAGGACATTACTGATGATGCATATGGTACGTATTATGATAAAAGAACAATTGAGCAATTACTAAACTATGGAATTATTATTTTGGACAAACCTCCTGGTCCTACAAGCCATGAGACAGTTGCATGGACTAAGCGAATCTTAAAACTGCCTAAAATTGGACACAGTGGAACACTTGATCCTCAAGTTTCTGGAGTTTTACCGTTGGGATTGGGTGAAGCTACTAAAGCACTTGGAGTTTTACTTTTTGGTCCAAAAGAGTATCATGCTCTAGGGCGTGTTCACTCTTTACCTTCCAAGGAAAAATTAAATGAAATAATTGACATGTTTCGTGGAGAAATTTTTCAAAAGCCTCCACAACGTTCTGCAGTTGTAAGACAAACAAGAACCAGAACAATTTATGAACTTGAGGTATTGGAACAAAAAGAGAGATTACTACTAACAAGAATTTTGTGTGAGGCAGGAACCTATATTCGAAAGTTATACTATGACATTGGAGAGATATTGGGTCCTGGTGCTACAATGATTGAGCTTAGAAGAACAAGAGTTGACCAATTTTATGAATCAGATGGCTTGGTTACTCTTCATGAACTAGCTGATGCTTTTGCATTATGGGAAGAGAAAAAAGATGATTCAAAATTGATGAAGATGATAAAGCCTGTTGAATATGCACTAAGTGAATTAAAATCAGTTGTTATTCGAGACTCTGCAGTTGATGCAATGTGTCATGGCGCACAACTTGCAATCCCTGGAATCTTGAAGATTTCTCCAAATTTAAAGAAAGGAGATTTTGTTGCAGTTTATACTCAAAAAGGAGAAGCAGTTGCACTTGCAGAATCCACAATGTCTGAAGAAGAAATACGTGATGCAACAAAGGGATATGCATTTGAAACCCGAAGAATAATCATGGCACCTAACACATATCCTAAGAAATGGCGTAGTAAACCCACTCCTCCAAAGGATTAAAAAATCATAGTATTGTTTTTGAATAGTTGTTAGCCAAAAGTTTAGTAATTTTTATTGGAATTGGTGTGATATCTGGTCTTGCATTTGGTGTTTATCTAATTGATCTGAAAAATACCGGACAATTGGTTTTTGTTGATGGACCTTCAATTTCAGTGGTAACTGAAAAAACTGATTTTAAGCAAGGTGAGGAAATAAACATTCGAATAATTAATTCTGGAACTGAAGATCTTACATTTTCTGATTCATCATATGGTTTGAGAATTACAGGTTTGTCTGGGATATTGATGTATTCTCCTATATCTGCACAAGTAATTTCAAAACTTGAACCTCGTGATGAAATCCAATTCTCCTGGGATCAAATAAAAAATGATGGTGATACTGCTCTAGAAGGTCTTTACAAAATTTCTGCAAAAGGGATGGATTCTCAGGGAAACAAAATAGAGAAATCAACTACTGTGACAATTTGGAAATAATTTTCAAGGCACATATTATATAATCAAATCTTGTCCACTACAATTGTCGCAAGACTTGTGCCGGGGTCGCCTAGCCTGGTAGGGCGCGCGCCTGGAAATTGTTAACCATAAAGCGCGTTCTCGCAAGGGAACGGGAGTTCAAATCTCCCTCCCGGCGCCATTTAATTTTTATAAAATTTTTCTCAACTTGACAATTTTTTTATTTTAAAATTTTACTCTTTTCCACTTTGAACTTTTTTCTAAATATTGCCAAAATTATCAGAACTGGAATTCCAATTAGAAAAGCAAAGAATATTCCAATTGCAGCATAATCGTTGAAAAACACCTTAGTTTCAAACCAAGCTTTGGGTAATAACACAAAAAAATCTTCACCAGAAAAATCCTCAATTGTGCCAATTGCTAAACTGTATTTTCCACTCTGATCTTTTTCATCGGCAACTACAATAAAATATTGTCCATCGACTGGAATGTCCATTTTGATTTCTTGCCTTTCCCAATATGTCACTTGACCAAATGGCTCATAAAATTCCCTACCTGGAAACTGTCCTTCATATGGAATTTTTTTTACATCTCTTTGCAATTCTAAATTGTCAGTCTCAAGTGATTCTCCATTAATTAAAAACATTGTAGGAGAATACTCCTCTAGCCCATTTAATTTCGGAATTACAATACTTGCATAAAACGAATCTCCTTGTAATGCATCAAATGTATAGTATTTTGCTTCACCCTCAGCAAGGTTTTCATAGATTGCCCATGAAATTTTGTGATCAGGAATTTGCAATGCATTCTCATAATCTCTATGACTATCATCATGTGAAATCAACTTGTGTGCATATGCATTATTTGCTAGCATTAATGTAAAAAATAAAACTACAATCACAATGTACTTCATAGGTTTAATTTTGAAAATAAGTATTTTAAGGGGCCCTTGAAATTTTCTAGTTAGCACTAGTTAGAAATTTGAGCACTATTATTATATCAAATAAGAGAATATCATGTATGAATCAGAGTTTGCTGCAAGTTTTATTGATTATGGAAAAAATGGGAGTGTGAAAAATTGCTCAAATTAGATAAAGCAGAATACGAATCTTCTGTTAATGACACAAAAATCCCAATAAGACTGGCTTTCATTAAACCTGATGGAATGCCCAATGTGGTATCATTGTGGCATGTTCATTTGGATGGGAAAATTTATTGTGCTACTCAAAAAAGTGCAAAAATAGTTTCATACCTTGAGGATAACCCTGTTTGTGGTTTTGAAATAGCTGCTGACAAACCTCCTTACAAAGGAATACGTGGTGAAGGGATTGCCGAAATATTATACAATGACGGACAAAAAATCCTTGAGATTCTGATAGACAAGTATTTGGGAGATAAAGAATCCACATTATCTAAATTCTTAAAAAATAATTCAAAAAATGAGGTAGCTATACAAATTACTCCGAAAAGAATTTTTCAGTATGATTACTCTAAGAGAATGAAGGATATCTGATTTTGGCTACTGATCATGGGTGCCCCACATGTGGTTCTAAAAATTTTGGAAATATCGAGATGAAGAAAAATACTGAAGGGGTGGCAATGTGGAAAAAACAATGCTATACATGCAAGAAATTTTGGTATTCTTAAAATCCAAATTGTAACCCTCAATTACTTCCAATCCCGACTGATTTGTTTGATTTTCTTTACCCTCCCAATATTTTACCCGTTTAAGGAAAATTATACCTGTGTTAATGTGGCTTTTGATTAATTCTGATCGTTCTTTTCATTATGTTGGAAAAATGAGGTAGACTGGTATATCTGATTGAAAAGTTATGGTAAACAAGGTCGTTCAAAGGGCATATGAAATTCTCGAAGGTGCTACTAATGATAGATTAGCAAGGGGATTTCAAATTTTTATTATTTCATTAATCACTGTTAATGTCTTAGTTGTAATTGTTGAAACAGAGGAATCTGTTTTAGATGAATATGGGTATCTGTTTACACCTTTTGAAGTTTTTTCAATCATAGTTTTCACTGCTGAATACATTGGCAGAATTGCTGTATTCAAATCAAATCCAAAGTATAAGAATTCTGGGTCTGGCTTGATGAGATTTTTGATTTCTCCAATGATGCTAGTTGATCTTGCTGCCATCTTGCCATTCTTTTTGCCATTTGTTGTTGCAGATACTCGATTTATCAGAGTAATCAGGTTATTGAGATTGTTTAGATTATTCAAACTTGCTAGATATTCTGAACCAATGCAGACATTGGGAAATGTTTTCAAATCAAAGGCTGGTGATTTGGCAACTGCCTTTTTTATTCTCTTTATTGTCCTGATCTTTGCCTCTAGTATGATGTATCATGCCGAACATGTTGCACAACCTGAGAAGTTTTCCAGTATTCCTGCATCCATGTGGTGGGGAGTTATCACACTTACAACTATTGGATATGGTGACGTTTACCCAGTAACAATACCTGGAAAAATTATTGGTGCAGGTGTTGCAATTATTGGAATTGCAGTTTATGCCATCCCTACAGGAATTATGGCATCTGCATTTACAGAGGAGCTCAGAAAAAAGAAAGAAGCAAAAAACCGAACTTGCCCACATTGTGGCAAGGAATTCATTGATTAATAATTTTTAAAATAGGTAATAATTTTCTAAATAATATCACTAAGTGATTTTAATTTTTTTAAATCCGTAATTTCTATATCATTACTTAATGTAACTATCTTTGCAAGTTTTGGATTTGCTTTTTCACCTAGTTTGAGAACTGTTTCACCTTTTAGCCTAATCTCTAGGGTAACTTTCTCTTGTTTCAATTTTTTTGCTAATTCTTTTCCTTCTGTTAGTTGTTTTATGAGTCCTGGCTTGTTTGAAAGTTTTATTGGTAAATCAATAATGTCTATAATTCTTGAATCCCCTGTTGACTTGAAATTAATTGCAGGTGAATCTCCATAAGAAATATTCAAACTACCCTTCTCTAGGAAAGTTAAAAAATTGGCTGGGATACTATTTTTTTCCATATCTCCAGACCTACTTTGTTGATATTGTCAGTTTTCCTGTTAGGGAAACTGTTCCAGTTGGTACAACTTCACCATTTCTTTCAACTCTGCCTTTCATCTCCAGATCGTTAAAATCATAGGTGATTGAGGCATGCTTTTCTGTAAGCTTGTCGAAAACTTCGGCTAGTAAATTTGCCCATTCTTGTTCTTCTGCCATGAATTATTTGTGTTGTCATTGTATATAACTAGTGATAAAAAATTACACTAGTGCCAAAAAATGAGCATTTTTGAAAAATTATTACAATGTTATTAACTGATTAAAAATATTCCATTACATGTATGGAAAAACATTATTTGTTTTCAGAAGAGATTTAAGATTACAAGACAATGTTGGATTGTTTTATGCATTATCTCGTTCAAAAACTGTTATTCCATGTTTCTTTTATGATGATTTAATTTTAAAAAAATTCAAAAACTCAGAATTTAGATTAAACTTTTTGAATGAATCCTTATTTGATCTAAACTTGCAATTAAAAAAGAAAAATAGTTCTCTCCAAATATTTCATGGAGAACCTCAAAATGAAATCAAAACAATAATTGAAAATCAAAACATTGAGGCCATCTTTTTTAATACTGATTTTTCTAATTACTCTCAAAAACGTGATGAGAAAATTAATAGTGTTTGTAAAAAAAATAATGTTGAATTATTTAGCTCACTTGATTTTCTTCTTCATAATCCAAATGACATTAAAACAAATGATGGGAATCCATATACCATTTATTCTCATTTTTTTAAAAAAGCAAGGCAATTTCCTATAAGAAAACTTTTAAAAAATCCTATGGATAATTTTTCCAAGAAAAATATTTCCGATGAATCAATTCATGATGTAACCATTGATGATCCTGTTATTCCAGGAGGTACAAAATTTGGTTTAAAAATACTACAAGATATGAAAAATTTTATAGATTATAAAAAACACCGCGACTATCCTTCAATTGATAATACTACAAAACTTTCAGCTCACAACAAATTTGGAACAGTGTCAATAAGGCAAGTGTATTATTCTATTTTAGATAATCTTGGAATGGATCATACTCTGATGGGTGAAATCTATTGGAGGGAATTTTTTAGTCATATTTTATATCATTTTCCTTGGGCTCAAAACAAATCCTTCAAGTTAAAATTTCAAAAAATTCCATGGTCAAAATCTAAGACAGACTTTGAAAGATGGACAACAGGCATGACTGGATTTCCTATAGTTGATGCAGGCATGCGGGAGTTAAATGAAACTGGATTTATGCACAATAGAGTACGTATGATTGTAGCCTCTTTTCTTACTAAAGATCTGCATATAGATTGGCGTTGGGGTGAGAAATATTTTGCAGAAAAACTAGTCGATTATGATCCTTCTGTAAATTCTGGGAATTGGCAGTGGGCAGCATCTACTGGCTGTGATTCAGTTCCATATTTTAGAATCTTTAATCCATGGTTACAACAACAGAAATTTGATTCAGATTGTGAATATATTAAAAAATGGATTCCTGAATTAAGGGATTTATCTCCAAAACTAATTCATAATTTATTGGATACGTTTCCAAGCAATATACAATATCCAAAACCAATGATTATTCATAAAATTGAATCTCAAAAAACAAAAGATATTTTCAAATCTCAGAAATAATCTGTGGGGCATGAAAAAAGTTAAAGAAAATTAAGGAGATGTTATCTCCATTATATTTTTGGATTTATTGAAGAAATAAATGAATCTACCATGCTTTTGTTTAAATCTGCAAAAGCATTAGAGTTTTCATTCCATGTTTTGATATTTTGTTTAGTTGCATCAATTGATGCAATTGATATCTTGTTTTGAACACCTATTGCCCTATTTAGTTTCTCAGTTGAATCATGTATAATTTTTGTTGTTGCTTCAGGAAGATTGGATTTTATTCCAGCCTTTGTTGCAAATTCTTTTTGTACATCGATAGCAGATGATGCTATGTTCTTCCAACCTTCAACATATTCTTGATATAGATTTGTAGTTGCTTGGTGAAACTGTGGAATTGATTTTTCTATGTTTGAATAGAAATTATCTACACTTTCTTTCCACACTGAATAGATATCTTTTTGATTTGTTGTGTTTTCTATTTTACTCATTAATTACACCTCCTCTTTTCAATTAAGTATGATTTACTTGAATTCCTCAAGTAGGTCTTCATCTTTTTTGAAGATCCATGACAATCCAACCATGTCCATTGCAGTTACTGTTGAAAGAGGGTTTTTGGCCTCACTTTCAAGAGTGGATTGGCTTGGTTTGTC
>JBFIEJ010000033.1:0-13376 GCA_041603475.1 Candidatus Nitrosopumilus sp.
AATACTGCCAAGTATGGACTAGAAAATTTAAACAATGTCCATGAAGCCTTTTCCATAGGTTTGGCTATGACCCAAATTGATAATCCTATCATTAAAATCCCTGATGCTATGGCAGTCCACAAATAAACTCCGCCAACCATTTCCTCTCCAGTTTCTGTAGTTAAGAAGAATGGAGCAATAGAAAATAATACCATGACAACTGTTGAACCAGCAATTGCTCTTGCTGATGTCTTCTCTGATTGTACCGCAGTTAACATTGGAACATTGACTTTGTTATAGTCATCTTTGAAATGCAATGTTAAAGCCCAAATGTGCATTGGGATCCAAATAAACACTAATCCTGCCATTGCTAATCCCATTGTCCATAAATCTGACATACTTACTGCAACCCATCCAATCATTGGTGGTGAACCGCCACATAATCCTCCTAAAATTATATTTGTTCTTGAATTTCGTTTTAACGCATATGAATAAACAAGAACATTATTTGCTAAACCAAATGCAATGAATGTTGTTGCCCAAATCCCTTGCTCTAAAGTAGTAGTAAAAGTAATTCCAAATGCTAGAACAAGTGAAATTCCTGCTAATGCTAATCCAAAATTCCTTGCTTTTTCTGCAGGATGAATTCGTTTTGATGGTAGAGGTCTACCTTTTGTTCTCTCCATTATGGCATCAATATCTCTATCATGGTAGTTTGTCAAAGTATTAGCAGCAGCTGAACCGGCTGCGACTGAAAATAACATTAATGCCCAAGTAGCTGGGGAAATTTCAATATCATAAATATTGGATGCAGTTAATGCTGCCCCAAATGCAGTAAATACAAGTAAATACCAAATTTTGGGCTTTGTTAATTCATAGTATACAGCAACTCTGGATTCTGATTTTTGCTTTTGCAACTCTATTCACTATCCTTTGATGGCATATATGGCATTGCTTTCATTCGTGATTTCATTTCAATAAATGACTCTGAAGACTGAATTCCTTCAATCCTTCCTATTCGTTCTGAGACCATTTTATGCATTTGATCTAATGATTTAGAATACATTGTTACCAAAATATCAAATCTCCCTGTTACTTCGGCAACCTCTCTTACACCATCAATTTTGAATAATTCCTCAATAATATGATCCCGTTTTTTTGTATCCATGTTTATTCCAGTAAGTGCTTTGACATTATATCCTAGTTCAGCATCATTTACAACAATTGTAAAACGCTCAATCAATTTTCTTTTAACCAGTCTTTTAATTCTTGAATATACTACTGATGAATTAACATTGATTTTTTTTGATAAACGTGGAACGGAAATTGAAGCATCATTGGACAGTTCTGACAAAATTTGTAAATCTAAATCGTCAACTTTTGCCGTTTAAAACACCTGAGTCGATCTAGATTTCTGGTTCTTATAAAGTTATTATTGAAAAAATTGCAAAAAAAATCTAAATCTTGCCTTTTTTGTATAACATTTCAGCTAGTAATACTGCACCTTTTGCAGAACCCATCTTTTTGTTGTGTGAGAATAACATGTATTTCAGTCCATGATCAAACAATTCTTCCTTTTCTACTCTTCCAATAGTTGTAGTCATTCCATCGCCGACAGTTCTCTCCATTCTAGGTTGTGGTCTGGTAGGATCTTCATGAAATGCATAGTAATGTGCAGGAGCTGATGGTAATCCTGCAACCGAAATTTCTTTGTTATATTGATTGTACATGTCTTTAGCTTTAACAGGATCAATATCTCCTGTTGTCTCTACGAAAACAGATTCTGTATGTCCATCTATTACTGGTACTCTTGTACATGTACAACTGACTCTAATGTCTGCATCTACAATTTTCCCATCAACTAGTTTACCCAAGATTTTTCTGGTTTCTAATCTTACTTTTCCTTCTTCTTTGGGAATATATGGAAGAATATTATCCGTAATACCCATTGCTGATACGCCTGATTTTCCACCGCCGGATATTGCCTGCATTGATGTCATCATGACTTTTTTTGCACCATATTTTTCAAGTAATGGTTTTAGAGTGATTGCTAGACCGGTAGTTGTACAATTTGGTAGTGGGGCTACCCAACCTTTCCAATTCCTATTTTTCTTTTGTATTTCAAGAAGTTCCGATTGATCATCATTAATTCCTGGAATTAGTATTGGAACATCTTCTTCATATCTATAAGCAGAACTAGTTGAGATCACTGGAACCTCTGCAGCCATTTTTGTCTCAATTGCTCTTGCAGCTTCTGATTCAACTGCTGAAAAAATTAAATCTAATTGTGAGACGTCTAATTCATCAATTGACTTTACGGTCATTTCTTTAATGTACTCTGGAATTTCACCACCAACATCCCATGCAACTATTCCGCTAGCATCTCTGATAGCATCTAGGTATTTTTTCCCCGCTGAACGTGAAGATGCAGCAATCTGAGTTACTTCAAACCATGGGTGATTATTTAAAGACTGAACAAATTCCTGACCTACTGAGCCAGTTACGCCAATAATTGCGACTTTTTTCTTATCCATAATGTAGTAATTGATCGCTTTGATTTAATATTCCTTTTCTGATTTACCACAACATACTAAATCGGCTAATTCTATTTGGAGCTGTGAAAATAAGAACAAAATCCTCTGTCCTTAATCATATTCCGGTAATACATGGAGCAAGAATTCCCCTAAAAAACTCTAATTCTGTAATCGATTTTAGTTCAAACATTAATCCTATTGGAATGCCATTTTCAGTAAAATCAATCATCAAACAAAATATTGATGAAATTCAAAATTATCCTGATTATAGCTCATCAAAGGTATTTTCAAGCCTAAAAGCATACACCGGACTAGAAAAAAATAATCTAACCATTGGTAATGGAGCAATAGAAATAATCTATAATTTCTGTCTTGCATTTTTATCAAAAAATACAAAAATTTTGATTCCAATTCCCACTTTTCAAGAATATGAAGTAGCTTCCAAACTCAACAATTCCAAAATTACATATTTCAAAACAATGAATCTTTCTGAAAGCCTTGATGAATTTATTTCTAAAATACCAAATAATGGATGTGTATTTTTATGTAATCCAAATAATCCAACTGGGAGTTTATTGACGAAACAACAAATACTCAAAATTATCAAAGCAGCAAAAAAAATATCTACTTTGGTATTTGTTGATGAATGTTTTATTGAATTAGTTCCAACTTCTAATGAATCTGTAATATCTTATGTGAATAAATATGATAACTTATTTGTTTTACGATCATTAACAAAATCATTTGGAATTCCTGGAATTAGAATAGGATATGGTGCAGCATCTAAAAAAATTATTAAAATAATGGAAAAAATAAAAATTCCTTGGAGTGTAAATACTTTAGCTCAAAAAGCAGCAATAGAATCTCTAAAAAATAAAACACACCTTAGTAAATCTAAATCAGTTATTCGAAAAGAATCACACTATCTCAAAAATAAAATTTCAAAATTAAAGTCCTTTGATTGTTTTGACTCTTCTACAAATTTCATTTTAATTAAATCTAAACACAATTCTACATCATTACAAACAAGATTACTCAAAAAAAATATTCTAATTAGAGATTGCAAAAATTTTCGAGGATTAAATAATAATTACATAAGAATAGCAGTAAAATCACATCCTGACAATTTAAAGTTGGTAAAAGCTTTGGAGGAAATTATATGAAATCATTGATGGTTCAAGGAACATCTTCGGGTGCTGGAAAAACTATCTTGGTTGCCGCACTATGTCGTATTTTTTCAGATAAAGGTTACAGTGTTGCTCCATTCAAATCTCAAAATATGTCAAATTTTGCCTATGAAACACAAGAATTTCAAATCTCCCGTGCACAAGCTATTCAGGCTATAGCAGCTAGATGTAAAATTACGCCAGATTTGAATCCTATTTTACTAAAACCTGAAGGAAATTACATTAGTACGGTGTATCTTAATGGCAAACGCTACAAGAAAATGCATGCCCAAGATTATTATGAAAAATTTGTTAATTCTAAGGGCATTAAGATAGCTTCAAAATCTCTTAAAACTTTGCAGAATAATTTTGATTTAGTAATTTTAGAAGGAGCAGGCTCTCCAGCAGAAATCAATTTACAAAAATATGATATTGCAAATATGAAAATTGCAAAAAAAGCAAATGCCTCAGTATTACTAATATCTGATATTGACCGTGGTGGTTCATTTGCTAGTCTGGTAGGAACAATGGCACTCATTGAGAAACAATATCAAAAACTTGTAAAAGGATTTGTCTTAAACAAATTCAGAGGAGATATAGAAGTGCTTAAACCGGGATTTCAAAAAATTAAAAAAATTACAAAAATACCTGTTTTAGGAACTATACCATTAATTCACCTAAATTTACCTGAAGAGGACTCTCTTAATGCTAAACCTAAGAAAATATCTTGGACAAAAAATAATATTTCAAAAATCGACAATGAATTAAATAATTTGGCAAATACTGTAAAGTCAAATCTTGATATTAAATCAATTGAGAAAATGATAAAATGATACTGGAATCTATTTTTACCATTACAATTGCAATTATAATTGATTTAGTATTTGGTGATCCTAAAAACAAATATCATCCCACAGCATGGATTGGAAAATTAATTGCAATCCTAACACCAATTTCTAAAAATCAAAATGCTTTATTTGAAAAACTTGGAGGGATTATGATAATTACAATTACTTCTGCAATTGTAATTTTCTTGTTATTGATATTAAACTATGGACTATCTTCTGTGTCAATTAATTATGTCACATTAATTTTGTCATTAGTGGTTGGGGGATTTTTGCTGAAAACAACAATTGCAATTCGTGGCATGGAAAAACATGCTCTTGCAGTTATTGATTCATTAGATCAAAATAATCTTGAACTAGCAAGAGAAAATCTATCAATGATCGTTAAGAGAAATACCAAAAATTTAGACAAAAATCATGTCATTTCAGGCGTGCTAGAGAGTATTAGCGAAAATACTGTTGATGGAATAACTGGACCCTTGTTTTATTTTGCACTCTTTGGATTACCGGGTGCATTTGTGTATAGAGTAGTAAACACTGCAGATTCTATGATAGGATACAGAACTGAAATTTTTAAAAATATTGGATGGTTTGCAGCTAAATGTGACACTGTTTTGAATTTTATTCCATCTCGACTAACAGGTTTGATAATGATTATTTCAGCTGCAATATTACAAAATAATTGGAGAGAATCCTACAAAACCATGATTAGAGATGGAAAAAATACTGACAGCCCTAATGCAGGATATCCAATGGCTGCACTTGCAGGTGCACTTGAAACTAGATTTGAAAAAACTGATCACTATCAACTAGGTAATGGAGATACTACTTTAACAAAACAACATATTCATTCAGCAATTAGAATGATGAAACTTACTACGCTACTTTTCTTTGGAATTATTGTAATTCCAATGTTATCTGTTTTATCTTTAATTGGATGGTGGATTTATGCTTAAAGAGATCGGTTCTGTGTTTTCTTTTCTAACCATCTTTCCATCATCAAATGCTACATTAGAAAATATTGCAAAATACATGTTCATTTTTCCTTTAGTTGGAATCGCAATTGGTCTTTTGATTGGTTCATTTGGATATGGATTATCATTTTTCTTAGATCCTTTACTAGTTAGTTTGTTAGTTGTTGCATCAATTGCAATAGTTACAGGAATTCATCATGCAGATGGCTTGGCTGACTTTGCTGATGGTCTAATGGTGAAAGGAAGCAAAACCAAAAAGCTAGATGCTATGAAAGATCTTTCTACTGGCTCTGCAGGAATTGTGGGAATTGTTTTGTATCTAATTGGATTGATTATTACTATTTCACTTACTGGTGGCTTTGATCTCTTTAAGGCTATTTTGTTGAGTGAAATTTTAGCCAAATTTTCAATGGTATTGATGGCAAGTTTAGGAAATTCAGCCTCAGTTGGCTCTAATTCTCCGTTTGTAAAAATTATGAAGGATAAGAAAAAATTAGGAATTGCTTTTATTTTGATGCTCATTCCTGTTGCACTAATTGGTGAAACAACTGGATTTGTAATGCTTGGCGTAACTGTAACGCTGACGTTATTTCTATTGGCTATATCTACACGTAGCTTTGGAGGAATAACCGGTGATGTTCTTGGAGCTACAAATGAACTAACAAGACTAGCTTCGTTGATGGTATTTGTTTCGATATGATTGGCCTAGTAATGGCTGGTGGTAAAGGAACAAGAATGAAGATTGATGAAGAAAAATTATTGCTCAAATATAAAAAACCTGTAATTCTAAATGTTGTAGATTCATTAATCAAATCAAATTCTTTTTCAAAAGTTTTAGCTGTGACTAGCTCTAATTCTCCAAAAACAAAAAAATTTTTAGAACAAAATAATGTTGAGATCATTGATACTCCTGGAATAAGTTATGTTAAGGATCTTAATTTAACACTAAAAAATATTGATGATGTAGTTCTTGTCATATCAGGTGATTTACCATTAGTGGATGAAGAAATAATTAAAAAAATTGTTAGTCAATATGATTCAAAATCTGTTTGGACTAGTATTCTTGTAACAAATAGATTCTTGACTTCTCTTGGACTCGAATCTAATTATTCTATCTTTTTTGAAAATCAAGAATGTCATTATACTGGAATCTCATTGATTAACGCTACAAAAATTATGTCTCTTGAAGAGATTGATGAAAATTATATCATTATGGATGATAAAAGAATAGCATTTAATCTAAATACAAAACACGATTATGATTTACTCAGCACTACCTGAGACTTTACCATTAATTTTTGCTTTTGAGCCTGTTGGTTCTGCAATTGCATTTCCACAGGAGTTACATGCTACTGCTGTAGATGCATGAGAATATACAACTTGTAATTCTCCACATTCATTACAGTTGACTTTTTGAAATTTACTTGAAGGTTTTGGAATTTCAATATGATCTTTCTTCATGCTGCCACCAACTCAAATTTCTTAATTCTAATGCCTGGTTTATTGTATTTCTTTTTACATACAGTACAAGTCATAATGGGAGTAACTTTCTTTGTAACTTTAGCTGGTTTTGCAAGTTTTGGGAATTTCTGACCACCATATCCTTGTTTACGTTCAGCGTGTCTACGTTCACCTCTAGCAGAACCACGTCTTTTTCCAGCTTTGTAAATGGAGACCTTTTGTTCAGTATGTGTTTTACACTTAGCACAATACTTTCGGATCACCTTTGGAATGTTCATATCAACAAAACCTTTTCACCCGTAATTTAAGCATTGAATCTATAATAGGTATAAAATTCAATTAAAAATCGTGATGTCGAGCCTAGCACAATCGATCTCCTCTCTGAATTCTGTTGCAATGGGTAGCAAAAGTGCCGATCTTGTTCTAAAAAATTGTAATTTACTATCAGTCTATACTAGAGAAATAATTCCAAAAATCCAAATTGCAATAATTAATGACAGAATTGCTTATGTGGGACCTGATGCTTCTCACACAATTAATTCAAAAACAACAGTCATTGATGTAAAAGACAAATATGTTAGTCCAGGCTTTGCTGATCCTCACTTACACATTGATCAATTTGTTTTACCATCAGAATTTGCAAAAAAAGCTCTTCTTTGTGGTGTTACTTCACTTTTTTCAGATCCAATTGATATTGTTAGTGTCGGTGGATACAAAGGATTTCTAGAATTCCTCAAACTAGGTGAAGACTTACCCATTAGAATATTTCAAGTAGTTCCAGGAGGTCTTCCAGTTGATGAAAAATTTAGCAGCTGTAAGACTTTGTCGTTATCACAAGAAAAATCTGCCGTAAAACATCCACACGTTCTTGGCATGGGAGAAGTATTTTCATGGACTAAAGTAACTCTTAGAGATCCTACAACAATGAAATCTCTTTCAGCAATGTTGGAGTGTGATTGCATAATTAACGGACATACAGCAGGTGCAAGTGAAAAAAAACTTAATGCATATGTCTCATCAGGTATTCTCTCTTGTCATGAGCCTATCAATTTTGATCAAGTCTTAGAAAGACTTCGTCTTGGAATGTGGATAATGATTCGAGAGGGTTCTATTAGACGTGATTTGAAAGAAATAATTCCACGTGTTTTATCTCATGGAACATATCTTGATCGACTTATGTTCTGCTCTGACGGATTAGATCCTCTTGACCTAACAAAATATGGTCACATCGATCACTGCATTCGTGAATCTATCAAACTTGGTCTGAAACCTATAGATGCAGTTACTATGGCATCTAAAAATAATTTTGATTATTATAATATGGGAAAAGATCTTGGTGGGATCGCACCTGGAAAATTAGCAGATATTTTAATTTTTGATAATTTAAAATCATTCAAACCAAACAAAGTCTTTGTTGGGGGAAAATTAATTGTGTCAAACGGAAGTATTGTTGCCCCCATAAAGAAAAAATCGATATCTCCGTGGATCAAAAAAACTATCAAACTAAAAAAATTAACAAAAAATGATTTTCTTGTAAAATCCAAAAAGAAACAAGTACTTGCAAATACTATCTTTATGCAAACTGAAATTATTACTAAGATCAATTCAACTGAACTGATACCTAAAGATGCTAATGTTTCTGCTTCTTTAGATTCAGATGTCTGGAAAGTAGCTGCATTTGATAGAACTTCAGGTAAAAATCAACATTCAATAGGATTTCTTGAAAACTTTGGGGCTGATATAGGATCTTTTGCTTCAAGCTGGAGTTTTCATGAAAACGATATGGTAGTTATTGGTTCAAATGATTCTGATATGGCAATAGCTTCTAATCATCTAATTAAAAATCAGGGTGGTCTTGTAGTTGTTAAATCAGGAAAAATCCTTGCTTCTATGCCATTACAATTTGGTGGAATCATTTCTACTGATTCTTTTGATAAAGTCTCATCAAACTTTGAGAAAATCAATAATACAATTATTGATTCAGGATGTAAATTTTCAAGACCTCATCTAATTCCATTATTCTTACCTTTCTTAGCACTTCCATCTGTTCGAATTCTCGCAGGTGGGATTGTTGATGTGAAAAAGAGATGTTACATTGACCCGATCAACTAAGTAATGTTAAAAAGGGGGATTCAGGGGATTGAAGCTGAATCTAAATGGCATCAATTCAACAAGGACCAAATGGACCTGTATTAGTTCTAAAAGAGAGTGCATTACAGCAAAAAGGTAAGGACGCTCAACAAAATAATATTGCTGCAGCAAAATTAGTCGCAGAATTAGTTAGAAGTAGCCTTGGCCCAAGAGGTCTTGATAAAATGTTAGTTGATTCACTTGGAGATGTAACTATTACAAATGATGGAGCCACAATTCTAAAAGAAATTGACGTTCAACACCCAGCAGCCAAAATGATAGTTGAAATTTCAAAAACTGTAGATAATGAAGTTGGCGATGGTACAACATCATCTGTAGTTTTTGGAGGTGCTCTGTTAGCTAAAGCAGAAGATTTGCTCAAAAAAGATGTTCATTCATCTACAATTATTGATGGTTATCAAGCAGCAGCTGAAAAAACCCTTGAAATTTACTCAGAATTATCTAAAAAAATTAAACCTGATGACAGAGAATCTCTCTTAAAAATTGCCACAACTAGCATGCAATCGAAATTAATTTCAGAAGACAGCGGAACTTTATCCAAAGTTGTAGTAGATGCAATTTTAAGAATTGCAGTAAAGAAAGGAGAAGAATATACTGTTGATCTTGAAAATATCAAAGTGGAAAAGAAATCTGGAGGTTCAATTCAAGATACTCAAATTGTTCAAGGTATAGTCTTGGATAAAGAAATTGTTCATAGTGGAATGCCTACAAAAATTGAAAAAGCACAAATTGCTTTGATTAATTCAGCATTAGAAATTGAAAAAACCGAGATGAGTTCAGAAATTAGAATTACCGATCCAACTCAAATGCAGATGTTCTTAGAGGAAGAAAATAGAATGTTAAAAACTATGGTTGATAAATTACATAACGTTGGAGTAAATGTTCTGATTTGCCAAAAGGGTATTGATGATATTGCACAACACTATCTTGCAAAACACGGTATCATGGCAGTTCGTAGAGTTAAAGAAAGTGATATGATTAAACTTGCAAAAGCTACCGGAGGTCGTGTAATTAGTAATCTTGATGATCTTTCAGAAAAAGATCTTGGTACTGCTGATTTAGCTCAGCAAAAGAAAGTAGAGTCTGATAAATGGGTCTTCATTGAGGGATGCAAACATCCACAATCAGTAACATTGCTTATTCGTGGTGGTTCTCAAAGAGTAATTGATGAGGTTGACCGTTCTATTCATGATTCATTAATGGTTGTAAAAGATGTCATTGAAAAACCAGAAATTGTTGCAGGTGGTGGTGCACCAGAATCATATGCTGCGTCTCAACTAAAGGATTGGGCTGATAATTTTGATGGACGAGAACAACTTGCAATTAAAAAATATGCTGAAGCATTAGAAACTATTCCATTAACAATTGCTGAAAATGCAGGCATGGATCCTATTGATACCATGGCTAATCTAAGAGCAAAACAAAACCAGGGACGTAAATGGACTGGTATTGATGCTAGAAATACAAAGATTGCCGATATGATGGTTATTGATGTAGTGGAGCCAATTGTAGTAAAAGAGCAGATAATTAAATCTGCAACAGAGGCAGCATGTATGATTCTAAGAATTGATGATGTCATTGCAGTTTCTGGTGCTCCAGGTGGCGGCGGTATGCCTCCAATGGGCTAAATTACTTAAGCATTCAAATTTTAATAAATAATTGTTGCACAAAATTGGTGTAGATTTAGGTGGTACCAAAACCGAAGCTGTACTACTTGATGACAAACTCAATGTATTAGAAAGAAAAAGAGTACCTACACCCAAAAATGATTACAAAGAAATTCTAAACACAATTACAAATTTGGTTTTAGATATCTCTAAAGACATTCCTGATTATTCTTTAGGTATCTGTACACCTGGAGCTATTTCTAAAAAAACTGGATTGATAAAAAATAGTAATACTCAATGTTTGATTGGAAAATCGATAAAAAATGATTTAGAAAAATCACTGAATAAAAAAATTTCCATGGAAAATGATGCTAATTGTTTTGCAATAGCAGAAGCTACAATGGGTGCTGGTGTTGGATATGATCTAGTTTTTGGTGTAATTATGGGAACTGGAGTAGGAGGAGGAATTGTAATTAATGGAACACTTCATACAGGTAGAACAAACATAGGTGGAGAATGGGGGCATCATACACTATTCCGTGATGGTAATGTATGTTATTGTGGAAAGAGTGGTTGTGTTGAGACATACATCAGTGGTCCCTCATTAGAAAAACAATGGATGAAATTAACAGGAAAATCACAATCTCTTCCTGAAATATTGACAAACATTGATAGTAAGATTGGTCAAGATTGGAAATTTGAATTTTTAGAAAATTTTGGATATGGAATTGCTAATGTAATTGATATTTTAGATCCAGATGTTATTATTTTAGGAGGGGGACTATCAAATATTGAATTTTTGTATACTGAAGGAAAAGAATCTGTATATTCTAAAGTATTTTCAGATTTAGTGGAAACTCCTATTTTGAAAAACAAATTAGGAGATTCTGCAGGTGTCTTTGGTGCATGCCTGCTTTAAATAACAAATTCCATTTTGGAATCTGTTTGAATCAAAAATGTAGATTATAGATATATCTCTACAATTCTATCAGTTTTTAGGTAAAATTGATTTCAAAATTAGTTTTTGGATTGCTGTCGATAGTTTTACTATTGAATCTTAATTCGGTTTATGCTGAAGAAGAATTACCAATAATTACTATTGATTTTGTTTCAGGAAATACTATAGACTTGGATAAAAACGGACAAATGGTAAGAGCTGATGTTCAGATTGAAAACTATAATCCTCAAGACGGATATCACTTTATGCAGATAATTAGATTAAGTGATGGAGAAATTATCAAAGACACTGAAATTTTACCCAAAGTTATAGAAGATAATCTATTTGGAGTAAAAATACTGCATTATCTTGATCCTGATGGCAGTGAAGAGAATCTGTTAGGTGATTACGGTCTTAAAATTTATTCTGAATTTGGCTCCGTGGAAACTGTTTCTACCTTTACTATAATAAAATCTAGTCTTCCATTACCTGTAACTCAACCTGAGGTTGAAGAATTGGAGACATTAGAGAATAATCTTGTAGATAACAATGAAGAATCAAAAATAGAACCACTAATTGAATCTGAATCTAAAATACCTACTTGGATACATGATATTTTTGTTTGGTATGCAGAAAAAACAATTACAGAAGATGAGTTAATTACAGCATTGGAATATCTTATTTCACAAGAAATTCTTGATGTAAATAATTAATTTATGGACATCCTTCCATCTTTGATATAAAATAACCATTTGTCATAATTTCAATCTCCCATTCTTCAGGAACTGATTGTGTATGACAAAATTTGCATTCTTCAGTGGTCACTTTAGCTGTTTCTTCCCCAATTGACTTTAGCCATTCTTTAGCAAAGGAAATTGCTTTTTCAGGATCATTTTTGTCAGTAATTACATCAAAATGCATAGTATGTCCGTCTTTAGCTTTGACATATGTATCAAATACATGAAAGTCCATGTTTTCTGAATTTCTTAGATGTATTTATTTTTGATTTTTAATACTTTGTCTACTACATTCTGAACTTCTGCATCTAATTCTGTACTAAGTAAAATTAACCCAGCTCCTCCAATTGGTATGGTAAGACGATAAATTTTTTCATATTTTGCCATTGCAAAAATTGGCTTTCCAATTTTATCAGATGTTTTTTTACGAGTAGACCACCGATAAACTGCCTGAGATAAAGATAATTCCGTTTCTTCTCTTGATAAATGACTTTTTAACCCAGATCTCATTTTATCATAAAGTTCTCCATAATCATAAATTCCTACATATCTAATTTTTTCATCACATTCAAGAATTTCATCACAAATTTTTTCATAATCCATATTCATCACTATTGAGGCTCTATTGTTGCTGGAGGTTTACTAGATATTGTATATGTTACCCAAGTTACATCTTCAATTTCATTTGTTATTCTATTACTCATTTTTTCCAATAATCCATGTGGCAATCTAGTCCAATCAGCAGTCATTGCATCTATTGAATCAACAACTCTAATCATTACAATATTTCCATATTTTCTCTCATCTCCCACAACTCCTACTGCTCTATCATCACCTACTGCAGCATATGCCTGCCATACTTTTTCATACCATCCAGCTTCCAATAACTCATCTTCTACAATTTTACTTGCAACTTTTGCAATATTCAGTTGAGTAGGAGTAATTTCCCCGATAATTCTTACAGCTACTCCTGGACCTGGGAAAG
>JBFIEJ010000034.1:0-13073 GCA_041603475.1 Candidatus Nitrosopumilus sp.
CATTTGCGGGACTAATCCCACTATCCATCTGCTCTCTTGGAGATGGGATAGGGTTTGTTGCACCAAAAGAAACTGTGGTTGTACCACTAAGTAAAATTGCAGAAATAGCAATTACAAAAATTAGATTAAGATTTTTCATGAGAATAATTTTCCTCCAAAATTAATGTTAAAGTTATGGTATTTTGTGTACATCGATTAGTAGTATTTTACTCATTTTTATTATTAACGTAGAAGACAAATGCCATTATTGACATTTTAAAATATACTTTATTAAATTAGTATGATGATGTAGGATGTTGAAAAATAATACTAAACTAAATGCATTGTGTGGAATATTTCTTGCCTCAATTTTATTATTGTCAGGTATGAATTTGGGACATGCCCAAACATCGACATCTGATGGAAGAAATGTCAAAACTATTGCAGTAGTTACACTGATTGATGCAGATAGATTAATTCCAAAGGAAAAACCAGGAACATATAGTTACATTTTTGAAGCATGTGCTGGAACTAACGACATTAGAAATCCCGAAGTCCTGATTAGTTCTGACAGTGAATCTAAAAAGATCAAACTATCACACAATCTCAAAGCTAATGAATGCCAAGCAAGTGTATCTAAAATAAAGTCTAGTAGTAAAGACGTAATCTCTGCAATAGTAATTGAGAGAGGGGGAATGACTAAGATAATCAAAGAACTAGAGAGCAACATTACAGTAATCAAAGACAAAATCAAGATGGAAAAATCAAATCTTAAAAAAATAATTAATGAAACGCCAGAACCTGCTGACTTTAGTAAAAAAGTATCAGAGATTACAGATAAAATTGTAAAACTGAGAATGGATCTAAAGAATGCCAGTGAGAAATACCACAGAACGTTGTATTTGCTTCACAACTAAATGAGCCCAGAATCCAGATTTTTTAGCTTTTTTACGAACAAATTTCACCTAAAGGCATACCACAAAGTTGGAGGTATGACCATATCATCATTCTCCAAGTAAGTATGATGAAAAATAATACAATAGTGGTTCAGGCAACAAATCCTGAAATGGTCATTAGAGATGAATGCCAAAAACAAGTTTATCTCGATTTAGTATCAGACGGATACTCTAGAAAGATAATGGACTCGATAATGGATGTTCCAAAAGCAATTTCGGAGATCAGTAATGAAACTAAAATTCCATTACGTACAGTGTATAGAAGAATTCAAACTTTACACGACTCAAAGATGTTGAAAATTTCTGGATCAATGACTGATGATGGAAAAAAATACTTTCTGTACAAAAGCAAGGTAAGATCAGTCTCAGTCAGATACAGTAAACAAGATTGCATAGTTAGTATAAAGAACAATATTGCTTAAAGATAATTTGGAAATTATCCTTTTATCTTTTGCAAGGAAAATATTTTGAGTAAATCTGAAATGCTAACTGTTCCAAGTAATTTGTCATAATCATCTATTATTGGAATAATCTTAATTCCACGTGAATACATTAAATCGGCAATCTCCCATATGGTTTGATCAGGTAGAGAGTGAATCAGTGGAGAAGACATTATTTGCTTTGCAGTAGAATCAATAGAATCATTTCCAGTAATTATTTTTTTGACAAAATCTTTGTAAGTGATTATCCCCATTGGAAAATTATTCTCAACTACCAAAACAAAGTCAGAATGCAGATTAAGCATTATTTTAGCAGTTTCTCTAACAGATGTATTTGAATCAATTTGCGGCACATTTGAATTCAAGATATCTTTTGCCAGGAATATTTTACTATCCAACCTTTAGGGAATGTATGGGCAGCTATATGATGACAATTGAATTTTGTCAAGAGTGGCAAACAGTCCATTTTTTTTATATAAGGTGATACATTGAGGAATACAATGACAAACAAAACGGTATTTGTGGCTATGTTTACTATTTCTGTGCTATTGCTAGGAGCAATGGCAGGACCATTGAATATGATTCAATCAGCTGAGGCATTGAAAGGAAAAGGCGTTCCATCATCTCAGTATGGTTCTGCAACAAAGGGAATTGTCTGTGGAGACAAACTATGCTCTGAAGTAAAGGCAGAAAAGAAAGCAGAACCCAAAAAGAAAGAAGAGATTAAGACTGAAAAAAAGACTGAAGAAGTTAAAAAAGCTGCTGAGGTTCCACCTAAAGACAAAAAGGCTGAAACCATGGAAAAAGCAAAACAACAAGCAGCTTCTACTACTAAAACTCCAAAAACAATTACTAGAACCATCACATCAGTTCAAGATCCAGGTTTAGGTCATGAAGGTCATCAGTTGGCAATAATTTTGCCACCAAGTGACAAGATCTACAGAGGTCATTTGACATATTCTGCATCTGAGAACATACAACTAGTTGCATTACACGGACCACTTGCAGAAGGCAAGGATAAGGGACAAGCAATTTGGACAGTTGATGGAGAAACTAAATACGGTTTGACATTTGTTGACAATGAAAACTCTGCAGGAGTTTGGCAATTTACTGGAAATGCATTGGCAGTTCATACTAAGAATACAAAGCCATTCACAGTTACATATTCAGTTACATATACTGAAAATGCAGTAGATAACCAAAAGATACTCAGAGGCACAATGACATCAAAGACAGACCCAGGTCAAGGTCATGAATCTCATCAGCTTGCAATACTGCTACCACCTAACAGCAAACCCTACAGGGGTCATATGACATATGATGCATCTGAGCCAATTCAGTTAGTTACATTGATTGGACCACTTGCAGAAGGTGAGCTTGCAGGACAACCCACATGGACAGCAGACGGCATTACAAAGTATGCCCTAGTCTTCGTTGATCCTAAGAAATCATCAGGTTCATGGGTGTTTTCAGGTAATGCAGTAGCGCTACATACAATGAAGGAAACTCCATTTACGGTAAGTTACTCTATAGTCCTTACCGAATAATTTTTTTTTCTTAATTATTTTTTGATTAAACAATATGGAAATTCTGATCAATATTTTACTAGTAGCAGCAGGCCTTGCTATGCTGTATTTTGGAGCAGAGTGGCTAGTTCGAGGCTCAATTAACATCTCAAACAGATTAAAGATAAGCCAGCTAGTAATTGGATTAACAGTAGTTGCATTTGGAACATCCACACCTGAATTGGCTGTCAGCATATCATCAGCAATGCAAGGACTCTCAGATGTCGCGTTAGGAAATGTTGTTGGAAGTAACATTGTCAACATTGCAATAATTCTTGGAGTATCTGCAGTAATTGCACCTATTGCAGTTTCAAAATCAACAATCAGAAAAGAGATACCAATTATGATAGGAGCTGCATTGCTGTTACTTGCAATAGTCTTTGATGGTAAAATTGATTTTCTTGATGGAATGATTCTAATCACAGGAATTGTAGCATTTTTAATATTTAGTTACAAGAGTTCAAAAAAAGATTTAGAATTAGAATCAGTAGAGATAACAAACTCACTAATACAAAATAAAGTAATTCCAAAATCCATAGGACTTGTAGCAGTTGGATTGACACTACTTTCAATCGGATCATTTCTTACAGTGGATAATGCAGTAGTAATTGCAAAGAGCATAGGGATTTCAGAATTATTCATTGGTCTGACACTTGTTGCAATTGGCACATCATTGCCAGAACTAATTACATCAGTGATTGCTGCCAAAAAGGGTCATGCAGATCTAAGCATTGGAAACATAGTAGGAAGTAACATATTCAATATTTTTGCCATTGTCGGAATTGCATCAGTGATTGCAGGAATTGCAGTTAATGATAAAATAATAGTCGATATGATAATCATGATAATATTCAGTGCCGTACTAATTCCGATAATGCGCTCAGGATTTGTAGTAAGCAGAAAGGAAGGCGTAATTCTCATTGCAGGATATTTTGCATACATACTCATTTTGTTATACAGATAGAAACAATTTTTCTCATAGGATTTAATTGCAGGTTTGATTAATGAAAATCAGTTGCTAAATCTAGGAATTTTAATCTCAGGCCGTGGAAGCAACATGGAGTCTATTTTAAAATCAATAAAGAAAAAAAAGATTCCAATTAATCCTGCCATTGTAATTTCAAACAATCCAAATGCAAAGGGACTTAAAATTGCCCAGAAATTAGGCGTAGAAACGGCCATAATCCAAAGTAAGGGATTCAAGGGGACCAGAGCAGAGTATGACAAACAAGTAATCTCGATTTTAAGTAAATTTGGCGTGACGCCAAAAAATGGACTGGTATGTCTTGCAGGATTTATGAGAATTTTAAGCCCAGAATTTGTAAAAAAATACAAAAATAGAATTCTCAATATTCATCCCGCATTGCTACCAGCTTTTCCAGGATTGGATTCTCAAAGGCAGGCATTAGATTATGGTGCAAAGTATTCTGGATGTACAGTTCATTTTGTAGATTCTGGAATGGACACAGGTCCAGTAATTATTCAAGCAGTAGTCAAGGTAATGGAGAAAGATACAGAAGAAACACTATCAAAGAGAATTCTAAAAGAGGAGCACAGAATTTATCCCGAAGCTGTGAATCTATTTGCAAGAAAAAAGATCATAGTCAAAGGACGAAGAACAATAATTAGTTAAGAATCAGGTCCGCCAAAAAAATAAATCACTTTGAGTTCTTTTTTGTTGCCATGAAAACAATGCTCTACGTCTTTTGCAACAAAGAATGCTTTATCTTTTGATATAGGATAATCTTTGCCATTGATCTTCAAGAATCCATCACCTGAAACAACATAATATACCTCATCGCTATCATGGGGAGTTTGAGTATCCTCTTCTCCTGGTTTTAAAATTAAGACACCGGCAGCTAAACTAGATTTGTTGATAAATGTGTGAAAATAGGAATTACTTTTTTTTATTTTATCAGAATATGCAGATACATCAAAGTCTAATTTCAATTTATTCAGCAGCTACTGTGAATGTTTTTCGTACTGGGTCGGAGCTCATAAATGAGTGTCCCTTGGGATGAATCTTTTCATGTTCTGGACTTTGATGCATTTTGATAAAAGTGTCCTTGCTTTCATGCTCAACAATTATTCTGTAACTTCCATCAGGGGATTTTAGGAATCTTCGTGAGACAAATCCGGGGAATCCAGATAAAACTTTGTTTGATTCAGAGAACCAATTTTTAAAATCTTCTTCTGCACCTTCTTTGAGTTGAATATCTGCCATCATTACAAACATATCAAATCTTGAGAAATTGCCATTAAATTTCTTTTCCAAGATTTTCATTGATGAATTCCAAGAATTAAATATCTACAAAACAGAATCAATTCATGACAGGTACCAAAATTGATGGGAAAATTATTGCCCAATCAGTCAAGGACAGAGTCAAAAAGGCCGCAGATGAGCTCAAAGCACAGGGAATCAACCCATGTTTGGCAACTGTTTTGATAGGAGATAATCCAGCTTCTGCAACATACGTTAGAAACAAGCACAATGCATGCCAAGAGGTCGGGATCATTACCAAAGATCACAAGCTTGATTCCAGCATTACACAAACAGAACTAAACAAGATAATTGATGACTTAAATGCAGATACAGCAGTTCATGGAATTTTAATTCAATTGCCATTACCTCAACAATTAGATGAATTTGCAACTACCTCAAGAATTTCACCTCTCAAAGATGTAGATGGCCTAACACCACACAATGCAGGTCTTCTTGCAATGAAAAAGGCACTGCTAGTAGCATGTACACCATCAGGGGTCATGGAGATGTTTGATTATCATGGAATAGATTTAGAAGGAAAAAATGTTGTTTTAATTAATAGAAGTAATCTTGTTGGAAAGCCTCTATATCATTTATTGCTAGAAAAAAATGCAACAGTTCTAACATGCCACTCTAAAACAAAAAATCTAAAAGAGTTGTGTCAATCAGCTGACATTATTATTACTGCAGTTGGAGACAGAACAAAATTTACTTTGACTCCAGAGATGATCAAAGAAGGTGCAATAGTAATCGATGTTGCAATTTCGCGATTCAATGAAAAACTAGTAGGAGATTCTGATTATGATAAAATTATTGAAAAGGCATCTTTTGCAACACCCGTTCCTGGAGGAGTAGGTCCAATGACGGTTGCAATGTTGTTAAAAAATACTATAACGGCTGCATCATTGAGTACTCAAATTGGCAGATAATCCTGAAAAAACTTCACTGCGAAATCTTCTCTTAGAAAAAAGAGATAACACATCATTTGATCTTCTAAAAATTGCTAGTGCAAAGATGCAAAAAAGATTAAAGAAAATATATGCATACAAAAATGCACAAAAAATTGGAGTGTATTATCCAATAGGAAGTGAAATCTTAACTCAAGACATAATTCAAGAATTGATCAGTGAGAGTAAGGAGGTATTTTTACCAAAGGTTGTTGGAAATAATTTAGAGTTTAGAAAAATTGTGGATTTTTCAAATCTAGAGATGGGAAATTTTGATATCATGGAGCCCAAAGATGACTGTAAAGTAGATAACAATCTAGATGTCATTTTAGTGCCGACTGTAGGAATCTCCCTTGATGGGGTGAGACTAGGATATGGACATGGGTTCTATGATAGATTTTTAGCGGAAAACAAGACTACAACGATATCACTAACATTGGAAAAACAAGTTGTAAAAAGAATTCCAAAATCAGATCATGATATAATTATTGATTGGATAGTAACTGAAGACAGATTTATTCAAACTCAGAGATAGGCCAATCCCTTTTGTCCAATATCTTTTCTGAGATATTTATGGTCCCATGAAATTTTGTCAGTTGCAGCATATGCATTGTTAATTGCAGATTCCAAGGTTTCCCCCAGAGCAGTTACTCCTAAAACACGTCCACCATTTGAGAGAATTTTGCCATCTAGTTTTTTAGTTCCTGCATGGAAAACATGTGCATTATCTGAAATGGATTCAAATCCTGTAATCTCTTCGTTTTTTGGATATGCCTCAGGATAACCTTGAGATGCCAATACAACACATACGGCATACTGGTCATTCCAAGTTATAGGAGGCATGGAAGACAATGTTCCATCAACTGATGCTACAAAATAATCATACAAATCAAAATTCATCCTCATTGTAATTGGTTGACATTCAGGATCACCCATTCTTACATTATATTCTAAAACATATGGTTCATTATCACGAAGCATAATTCCTGCATACAAAAATCCCTTAAAGTCAATTCCTTCTTTTTTCATTGCTTGAATTGTTTTATCAATAATTTTTTCTTGAATTTTTTTTGCAAGTGAATCATCAATGATTGGGGTTGGAGAATAAGCACCCATCCCACCAGTGTTAGGTCCCTTGTCACCATCAAAAATTCTTTTATGATCCTGGCTTGATGCCATTGGAATTGCAGTGGTTCCATCACACAATGCAATGTATGAGGCCTCAATTCCATCAATTCTCTCCTCAATTATTATTCGATTTCCAGCCTGGCCAAATGTTTTTTTGACTAGAATAGTATGAATTGCAGATAGTGCTTCATCTTTACCATTACAAACAATCACACCTTTTCCTGCTGCAAGTCCATCTGCTTTGACTACAACATCATAATCAAGAGATTTTACATAATCTTCTGCTTTTTGTGCATCATCGAAGATTTCAAATCTTGCAGTAGGGATGTTATTTCTTTTCATAAAGTCCTTAGCCCAAATCTTACTTGACTCAAGCTGTGCTGCTTTTTGCGAAGGTCCAAAAACTTTGAGATTTAATTTGTTGAATTTATCGACGATTCCTGCTGCAAGTGGGTCTTCGGGTCCAACTACCGTAAAGCAATTATTTTTTTTAGCAAAATCTGCCAATCCGTCTAAATCATCAACACTGAGTGGTACGTTATTTTCGGTTCCACCATTTCCAGGGGCAGTGTATACAGTCTCAACTTTACTACTTTGAGATAGTTTCCATGATAGGGCATGTTCTCGTCCACCAGAACCTACTACCAGTACATTTACCACAAAAAATTATCATCATTTCAACAATATAATCCAAATCTTGTAAAACCAATTTAGCTTTATAATGCCACCCACATATCAAAATCCAGATGGAACTTTCTACAAAATTTGATGCCAAAGCCATTGAATCTCAAGTTAAAGAATACATAAAATCAATTGATTTGGAAAAACAAATTTTTGCATCAGACAAGCCTGAAAAAATTAGATTCATCGAAGGTCCACCTACAATGAATGGCATCCCACATGCAGGACATTTGAGAGGAAGAGTCATCAAAGATTTGTGGTATAGATTCAACACACTACAAGGAAAAAAAATAGAGTTCAATGGGGGATGGGATACTCAGGGACTTCCAGTAGAGTTGCAAGTAGAAAAAGAGCTTGGAGTTACAGGTGGGAAGACTGAGGCAATAAAGCAATTTGGAATAGAGAGAATAGTTTCTGAATGCAAAAAAGTCGTAGAGAAATACAACAAGGTTTGGGTTGAGGTAGATAATTTACTTGGAATGTCATTTAATCATGAAAAGGCGTATTGGACTTTTAGAGATGAATTTATTGAAAGAGAGTGGCAGATACTAAAAAAAGCACATGAGAATGGAATTTTAGAAGAAGACTTTACAGTAATTGCATATTGTCCAAGCTGCCAGACATCACTGAGTCATGCAGAAGTAAATCAAGGGTATGAAGAAGTAAAGGATCCATCACTGTACTACAAAGTAAAACTGGTAGACGAGGATGCATTTTTGATTGTATGGACTACTATGCCATTTACTCTAGTTACTGATGCAATGGTTGGTCTGCAACCAGATGAAGACTATGTGTATGTCAGAGTAGAAGATGAGACGTGGGTTGTAGGAAAGACTAGACTAGAGGAGTTTATGACAGAGGTAAAGATTGAAAAATATTCTATTGAAAAAACAAAGAAAGGCTCAGAGTTTGAAGGAAAAAAATACATCCATCCTTTATTGAATTTAATTCCAGAATTAAACGAGCATTCCAAGGCAGATAATTTCCATGTTGCGGTTTCTGAATCATTTGTCGATGCAAGTACTGGAAGCGGTCTAGTTCACTTGTCTCCTGCAAACGGAGAGGAAGATATCAAAATAGCAAACAAACGAAATGTCAAAATTTTCAGCCCTATTGATGACGAGGTAAAGTTCACATCACAAGCTGGAAAGTATGAGGGAATGTTTGTCAGAGATGCAGACAGAGTAATTGTCGAGGATCTCAAAGAGTGCAATGCTCTAGTAAAGATTGGAAAAATAAAACACAAGTATCCACTTTGTTGGAGGTCACACCACCCAATTGTATGGCTTGCAAGAAGAGGATGGTTTTACAAATTAGATAGACTAGATAACAAAGCAATTGATGCTGCAGAAAGTGTAGAGTATTTCTTTGAGCAGCCAAAAAACAGATTTCTTGGAATTATCAAAGAGCGACACCCTTGGTGCATATCACGAGAGAGAATTTGGGGTTGTCCATTACCAGTTTGGAGTTGTGAGGATTGCGGTGAAAAGAATTGGTTCTTTTCAAGAAAAGAGATCGTAGAATCTGCAACAAACTTACCTGATGGAGAAAACTTTGAGCTACACAGACCATGGATTGACAACATTACAATAAAGTGTAGAAAATGCAACAGTGAAAAAACAAAGAGAGAAGAATATGTTTTAGATACATGGCACAACAGTGGCTCTGCGCCATATTCATCACTAACTGATGAGCAATATCAAAAAGAAATTCCAGCTCCATTTTTCACTGAAGGAATTGATCAGACTAGAGGATGGGCATATACTCTGCTAATTGAAAATGTAATTTTGAATAACGGTCCCATTCCTCCCTTTAAGGCATTTTTGTTCCAAGGGCATGTACTAGATGAGAAGGGAGGCAAGATGAGCAAAAGTAAGGGAAATGTCATGGAAGGTGCAGAACTATTGCAGAAATATCCTGCAGATTTGGTTAGATTCTACTTTATGTGGAAGGCAAGTCCAATAGAGCCACTAAGTTTTAGCACAGAAGAACTAATGTCAAGACCATATCAGGTAATTAACACACTATTCAATCTTCATCTTTATTTCAAGCAAAACAGTGAATATGATAATTTTGATAATTCAAAGACAATAGAGTGGGCAAAGCAAAACGACTTGTTGACATCTCCGGACATTTGGCTATTATCAAAACTTCAGAAACTAGTTCAAAAGATTACAGAAAAAAATGAGACTTGCAAGTTCCATGAGGGTGCCAAGGCAATTGATGATTACATTATTAACAATTTGAGTCAAATCTACATCCCAATTACTAGAGGAGAGCTGTGGGATGAGGATGAAGAAAAGAAGAACCGGAGACTGGCAATCTATGCAGTCTTATCGGAAGTACTCAAGAAACTAGATATTTTGATTCACCCACTATGTCCATTTACAAGTGAGTATCTTTACCAAACAGTCTTTGAGCATAAACAAAGCATACTACTGGACAATTGGCCTCAATACCAAAAGTCACTAGTCAATGAAAGTATTGAAGAGTCATTTGATATAATGAAAGATGTTGTATCAGTCTCATCAGCTGCTAGGATGAAAGGAAAGCTGAAGAGACGATGGCCACTCAATGAGGCATTGATTTGTGTAAAAAAAGATCAAAAAAATAAACTTGAAACACTTGCAACACTATTACAATCTCAGCTAAATGTAGAAAAATTCACCATCACTGAAACTGAAAATGATTCGGGACTAGAGCAAATATTAGAATTAAAAAAATTAGGACTTCCAGTAAAAGCAGTACTAGAGTTGGAAAGAAAAAAGATCGGACCAAAAGCAAAACAACACATGGGAAAACTTGTTGCTAAATTTTCTGAAACAAATCCTGAAGAAATTATTTCATCATTGCAAGAAAATGGTAAACATGATTTTGTAATTGATGGAGAAACAATTTCACTTGATACAGAAGACTTTGTAGTGGACTTTGATGCAGATGAAAACTTTGCAGTAGCAAAGAGAGATAATTATATTGTCTTTATCACGACTGCAAGAAATCGTGAGATGATGGCAAAAGGGTTGGTAAAAGATGTTGCAAGAAGACTGCAGACTTTGAGAAAAGAGAGAGGATACAATCCAACTGATGTACTAGAGGTGGCATCAATTCTTGATTTAGATGAGGAATCACTAGAAATGATTAAGGAAAAATCCCAAGACTTGGCATTTTTGGTCAGAGTAAAGCAGGTAAACTTTGAGCAATCATGCAAAGAATACAAAGATGACGACATTGACGGTCAGAAAATTAGAATTTCTGTAGAATAGAAACCAAGAATCAATGTAATATTTTTATTACAAATGCAAAGTCAATAAGCAAATGTCCGAATCAAAAGCCCCAAACGTTGTTGGAATTAACATTCTAAAACAAAATGGCCTAGATGTGGATGAGCTGGTAAAAGAGTTAATCAAAAATGCAGCAGTCGAATTTACTGCATACTATTACTTTACCAACCTCAGAGCACATTGTACAGGCATGGAAGGAGAAGGACTCAAAGGAATTATCGAAGATGCAAGATTAGAAGATCTTAGCCACTTTGAATCATGTCTTGAGAGAATCTACCAATTAGGTGGAACTTTACCAAATGACGCAACAGAATTTATCAAAATTTCAGGTTGTGAATTCTTACAACTTCCAGCAAATCCAACAGATCACAAAGCAATTCTAGAGAAATGTCTCAAAGCAGAGCAAGGAGCAATTGTCAACTGGAATAAAATTTGCCAGATGACATTAGGAAAAGATCCTGCCACATACGATATTGCAAAAGATATCCTAGCCGAAGAGATCGAACATGAGTCATGGTTCTTAGAGTTAATCTACGGAAGACCATCAGGACACATGAGAAGAAAATATTCTGGTGAGAGACCACATACCAGAAAGCACTCTAGAGCACTAGATATGGCATAAGTGCCAAATCATTTTCTTTATTTTACAAATAATTGTGATTTTGGTGACGACATGTTGTGAAGATGAGCTGTTTTATCACGGTTATATAGAAAAATCACGTACATTATTTGTGGTAAAGCAAATCAGCCTTGATGCATGGCAGATTCAGCAATTATCAGATCTGCTAGAGAAGGGCTCAGATATTGTTGCAAAGACAAACAGACCAATTGTATTGTACAGACAAACTCTAGAAGAAGAAGAAGAATCCTATGAAGAGATTGTATGTACACTTACCAAAGGATATGTAATTGAGCAGATGGTTACATCGGGAGGAGTACTGGTTCCAAGTTTTCATCAGCAGTTTGTATTTACCATTGAAGAGTATCCTCAGGAGCTATTGAGAAAAAGCAAGGATCGCTTTTTGGAGATGATTGATTTTCTTGAAGAGCAGCTAAAATAATATCATAGTTAATAAAGACCGTAAAATTCACAAATTTTGCATGCGCTTACTAGAGTTTCAGGCAAAGGAATTATTTCGCCAATACGGAATTAATCTGTTAGATAGCAAATCATCAACTAGCATAGAGGAAGGTCGCAAGCATGCAAAAGAGTTAGGATATCCATTTGTAATTAAAATTCAGGTTCCAGTAGGAGGTAGAGGCAAAGCAGGCGGAATTCAAAAATGTCAAAACGATGATGAATTTGAGCTAAAGTACCCACAAGTCATGGACTTGACAATAAAGGGAGAAAAAGCCAGAGCAATTTTACTTGAAAAGATGGCAGATATTAAAAAAGAATTGTACTTGTCACTGTTTTTGAATCGCTCAAAGAGATGCTACACAATCATAGCTTCTGCTGAAGGAGGAGTTGAAATTGAATCAGTTAAAAATCAAATTATCAAAGAAGTAGGATTAGGAGATGTTTCTGACGAGGTTGCACAACAAGTTGCAAAAGAGATGAATTTAGAAGGAAAGACTGCAGAACAATTTGTCGACACACTAAAAAAATTATCAAAATTAACAATTGAGAAAGAAGCAGAACTTGCAGAGATCAATCCACTTGCAATAATGCAAGACGATTCAATCATGGCCCTTGATGGTAAATTTGTCACAGATGATAATAGTAATTTCAGACATGAGGAGTTACAAAAGTATCAAGAAAAGACAGAGATAGAGGAGAGAGCAGAGAAAAGTGGATTCTCATTAGTAGAGTTGGATGGAGACATTGCAGTA
>JBFIEJ010000035.1:0-12502 GCA_041603475.1 Candidatus Nitrosopumilus sp.
AAACGCTTCAAAACTCAAAATCTCTTTTGGTCTAATATTCATCTCAAGTAGTTTTGCACATGCAACCCCTGTATCATACACCATCTTATCTCGTCTATCGTCTTCTGCAGGAGGACTAGCACTACCTGGTAAAGCAAGACCAATGGCTTCAGAAATTGATGCCATTGTGTTTGCTGTAAACATTCCGCCACATGAACCAGAGCTAGGACATGCAGTATTTTCAATATTTTTTAAAGACTCAAGTGATAGCTGTCCTGAATCATATGCTCCTACTGCTTCATAGACATCCACGATTGTTAATTCCTGTCCATCGAGCATTCCTGGCATGATTGTTCCTCCATAGACAAAAACTGATGGAATGTTTAATCTGGCCATTGCCATCATTGTTCCTGGCAAACTTTTGTCACATCCAGCAATTCCCACGAGAGCATCGTATTGATGTGCTCTTACCATTAATTCAATTGAATCTGCAATCACTTCACGAGATACTAGTGATGATTTCATTCCTTCATGTCCCATTGCAATTCCATCACTTACTGCAATAGTTGAAAATTCTCTAGGTGTTGCACCTGCATCTTTAACTCCTTCCTTAGCTTTGAGTGCTAGCCTTGGAAGATGAATGTTACATGGTGTTGCTTCGTTTCCAGTATGACATACACCGATAAACTGTTTAGATAAATCATCGTCATTTAGACCCATAGCTTTGTACATTGCTCTTTGTGGTGCTCTGGATGTTCCTTCTATAACATTTTTACTAGAAATTTCCATGATATGTAAATTCCAGATTGCTATAATTTAGACTTTGTTGATATTATTAATTAGAAATTTTCATTGAGTTTAAATTGTAATAATTTGAGATATTTTTGTGGAACAAAAAGCTCTTGAATGCCCGGTTTGTAAAAGCAACAAGGCTGAAATTGCAGGAGAGAATGTTAAATTAAGTGGTAAATTTGAGGATAAAGAATTCCTTACTACTGAACTGACTGTCTTGCGATGTACAAGGTGTGGTTATTACATGTTCTTTGATAAGATGGCTCAATTTACAACAAGGGATGAATCTTAAACTATTACTTGACTAACATTTGGTTTTCTAATTGTAATAGCTGACCTTCAATTTCTTCAGGAGTCTCAGCACCGTATGAGATTAGGATTCTGTCGTCTTCTTCGATTTCATAGTCTCTAATATCTGAAACAGGTTCTCCATTAATGTAAAATTTTAATGAATAATCTTCATTTGTACAGAAACTTCTTCCATCTTGGAAGACATAGCATTGATCATCTAATCCTAAACCTAATGTTTCAAAGAGATATCCCAATGTAACACCTGTCGCATGTTTGTGAATTGTAGATCCGTCTCTGCCTTCAAAGTGTATCCAACTAGATTTGATTTGATATGCCGGAGCTGAAAAATCAAATTCGTCTCCAAATATTTTTACTAAAATTGCAGCATGTGAGTGCTCACTACCTAAGGCACCAGCATTTTCAGGACCTCCGGGGGCAGTTTCTGTCATATTTACAAAAATCCAGACTGAATATCCTACAATAACTGCAATTACGGCAAAAACTCCTACAGCAATGAGTGTTTGTTTTCTTTTTTCTGCTGAATGTTTAGTAGCATAGTTTTCACGTTTTTGTTCTCGCTCTCTTCTCTCTTTTCTGCCCATAGGATGATCAAACTCAAAGATTTGCCCTAATTAACTATTCGATAAAAACAATAAATAAAATTAGAAAATGCTGATCTTCATGGGATGCATCTTTTGTGATATTTTAGATGGAACTAGAGATGGTCATATTTTATTTGAAGATGATTCACACATTTCATTTTTAGACAAATACCCCATTGATGTTGGACATAGTCTGGTGATTCCTAGAGAGCATCATGAAAGAATAACTGATATGAAACCAGAAAATGTTGGAAAGATCTTTTCAATTGTGCCAAAAATTGCAAAAGCGGTTTTAGATGCTACAGGTGCTGATGCATTTAGTCTTGGTCAAAATAATGGACGTGCTGCAAAACAAATAATTCCACATGTTCATGTTCATATAATTCCAAGATATAACAGCAAAGGAACTATTTGGACTAAACGTCAAATATCTACTGATGATGAACTCTCAGAACTTGCAAAAAAAATTCGCTCTTTGCTCACTTAGCATGACCTGGATTATATCTCAAGATTGCACCAATTTTTCCCAAACTAGCTAACATATTCCCATGTTCTGCACTTCCTGAAATAACTTCTAACTGTGTACCCGTTTTTGCTGCAAGTATTTCTAAATAGTCTACAATATCTTGTTCATTTGCTTCAACTTCCATGGATTTACAACTAGGACATGGACTGTTAGAATATTCTGTCTTTTTTGGAATTACAAGTGGACGCTCCACAATTTCTTCTTGTAGATGTTTACATCTTTTGCACTTGCCCTCAACTCTATGTAGATTTGTATTATCCGTGATGATCAATGTTTGGACAACATTATTTTTTAGATAATCTATTACTTCTTGTAATCCATAGGAACCTTTGCCAGAATGTGAATTAATTTCTCTAAACAAATCTTCTACTAGTTTTTTTTCTTCTACCATCCTAAAATCGCCTAAAATCTCAGCTGATTTTGCAAAAGCCTCTCTGATTCCTTCGGCTCCAGAATAGGAAGCATCAATTGTATTGATAATCATATTTTGCAATCTATATTCTAAATAATTCCCATTGATAAAATCCTCTTTTGTAGGACCCGGACCTGATATGACTAATCCTTTGATTGGGTAAATATCAATAAAATATTCTCTAGTAGTTTCTGCAACTCTATTAAAATAATATGTCAACTCCATTTCTCTGAGTTTTTGAAATCTTTTTGCTGATTGTCCTCCTTGTCTGTGTTTTCCTGCAACTCCCGAACCTGTTTGAGACAAAACTTCGATTTTATCCCCGTGTAATAATCCCCAACCTGCATCCTTTGCATCTATAGCTAAAAATCCAATTAAGTTATCATCTTTTAGCATGTCCTTTAATATGTCAACATGAAAATGATCATCGCATCGGTACAAATACTGATTCAAGTCTTTTGGAGGATCAATTTCCCACACTGTTACTACTTCACTACCTAAGGGCCCTCCACCTTCTGGTGGCAATGCGCCACAAAACATTACTAGTCCACGCTCAGGTGTTTTTTTGTATAACTTTAATCTCTGCACAACTTTACCAAGTGAATCTACTACATGTGATCTTGTTAGATCTGATTTTATGTTGTCTGCTGTTCCTTGTTCTTGTTGAAGTGAACTAATAATTTCATGGAGTTGTTTTCCTTTAGGAATGTATACTGAAATAAGCTCGGTACCTCTACCTGATTTCTGTGATAATTCCTCAAGTGTTTTTCTAATTTTATAGAGTTTAACTGAATCTTGTTTCTCAACATCTATTTTTTTCATTTGTGTTTACTCCCAATCATGAGGATATTAATTTTGATTGATTTGTTTTGCAAATCATAACTCGTCAAATGATTTTAGAAATACTTCTAATGGTTGATTTCCTCTTATTTTGATAATTTTTTCGTCATTGAAGATTAAGAAAGAAGGTGTGGCATCAATTCCTGCTTCTTTTCCAAATTCATAAAGTGCTTTTACTTTATCTTGATATTTCTGTTCATTTAGACATTTGTTGAATTCATCTAAATCCAAGTTGACTGTACTTGCAAACCTGTCAAGTGATTCTCTTGTAATCCACCCTGTTCTTTCTCCGCCCCAATTTTCATAGAGTTCATTATGATATTGCCAATATTTCCCTTGATCTTCTGCACAATATGCTGCCTCTGCAGCTAAAAGAGAATCAGGACCATTCAGTGGGAAATCTTTGAAAACTAATTTTACTTTTCCAGTTTTAATAAAATCCTTATTGATTATATCTAAAGTATTTTGATGAAATTTATAACAAAAAGTACATTGATAATCTCCCCACTCTAAAATTGTAATTGGTGCATTCACATCACCCATAATGGGAGAACCATTTTCAATTAATTTTGATGATGTAAATATTTTAGATTCTGTTTCTGTTTGTGGATACATTGCCATAAACAATCCAGTAATAATTCCAATTGCTACTGGTATGATTAGTAAATATAATTTTGACATGCCCAAACATCTTTCACTTCAAGTAAATATCTTGCTTAATTGACAGCCAATGTCCACAATGCTGAATTTTTTGCAGAAATTTCTGCAATGAAAGGATCATTTGATGAAGAAACAATGATTACATCTCCTTCTTCAGGTTGTAATTGATTCAAGAGATCTTTTCTAGTTTGTTTATCGTCTGCAAAACAATCATTTTCCTCACCAGGAAAAATAAAATTATTTTCTTTAAACAATATGGTCATACATCCTGAAGACCCATACATTATTGCATAATCTCTTTGCTCTAAACCTGATTTTATTGTTAAAGCATAATTTTTCAAAAGTATTGCGTGATTGTACTTTGCAGGAATTAATTTACATTGTTTAATTTGACATTCATTTGGAATTATTTTCTGAAACTGTTTAGTTAATCTTTTTCCTTTCTCTGTTAGAAAACTACCGGACTTTGTGGAATCTATTATTTTTGCCTCTTTTAGATGTAAAATTAATGTTTTAACTGCTCCTTCACCCATATGGATTTCTTTTACAAAAGTGGCTCTACTAACAAATTCATCTTTAGATAAAAGTTGTAGGGCCTTGAAAACATGTGGTATGCTAAATGAGAGAATCTTACTTGATCCTTTTCTTGAAACAATGTTTTGTAAAGTTTGGATATTTTTTTTCAGATACTTTCTACCAAACTATCTACTTGTTTCCAAAATTTAATAATTCTGGTTTTTTAAAATAGCCATAACTTCTATTACTTTTTCAGAAACTTCTTTTTCTTGTTGATTAATGTTAATTTTTTGTAATTTTTCATGAACTTTGGTTTGATTTATCATATTATCTAAAGCCTCTAATGAAAAAGGCTTTTCAATTACTTCGATTACTCTGTTTAGTTGTGTTAATGACTCCATCAATGTTTTTTCAATATACCCTGAAGCAAAAATTATTCTTTGTGATGGGTTAATTTTTAGAATCTCAGAGGCTGCTTGCAAACCTGTTTTCTTTGGCATTTTTTGATCCAGTATTACAACATCAAAATAATTTTTTGATTGATGATGTTCGAATTCTTTTTTGTAAATATCAATACACTTTTGACCATCTTCTGCAGTAATTACAGTTCTATTTTCAAACTTAAGCCAAGTCTCATATAGTTTTAAAATTGCTGGCTCGTCATCGGCGATTAACAATCTCATTGGTTTTTTCAGTGATGGTTTTTCTTCTTGTTTGATATTGTCCTCACCTATTTTGTTAATTTCAAATTTTATCGGATCTAATATCTTGGAATCTCCTAATCTTCCAAATATCCCTTCAATTAACTCTGCAAATAATTCATAATTTGTTATGATTTCTTTTTCTGATTTTCCACAGATTTTTGTCATTGTTTGCATAATTGATTTGTAGCCATTGGCTCCGTATAGATCAACTAATGCGTCATGAATTATTTCTGAAATTTGATTTTTGTAATTACTTTCATCACTATTTGTTCTTGAAATGGTCATTTCTTGATTAGTTTACAAAAAAATATATCAAAAAGACAAGTATGTTAGATCAAGGAATAACATGAAATTTTGAGGCTAAAACATATTCTTTTTATAAATTGGATAAATCATCCAAGGGCTTAAATACATTCATCAGATGTTTTCTTTCATGTCTGAAACAAGACAAATCAATGTGTCCAAAACCAGTGTATCAAAACTAGCAATACTTGCATTAGCTATTGTCTTTGCAGCAGGATTGTTTGTTGTAGGATTTGATCAAGGACATATCTTTAGTCTAGTTTATGGTGAACAAGCATTCACTGATCTTTACATCCATGAACTCACTCATGATATGAGGCATGCAGCCGGTTTCCCCTGTCATTAGGAGTTTCCATCATGAAAACATCCCTTTTTATCTTAATAGTTTTAGTTTCAGGTGCGTTTGCTGGTTTAATTCATGGCACAGTTAATTTTGCCATCGTAGAACCATATCTTGATCAAGCAATTGGAATTGAAAATCAAAATTTATTTGAATCAGGTGAAGTCGAAAATACTCCTGATTTTTGGGTAGAGTATGAAGGATATAGAATTTGGCAAAAGAGTGGTCAGATTTTAGCTGGAGTGATTTTAGGAACTTCTATTGGCTCTTTGTTTGGAATTATTTTTGCACTGGGTAGAAACTCATTACCTGGAAGCAATGATGTCAAAAAAGCACTAGTGTTAGCAGGAATTATGTGGTTTACATTATATCTAATACCTTTCCTAAAATATCCTGCAAATCCACCTACTGTTGGTGATAGTGAAACCGTAGTTCTCAGAGCAATATTATATCTATCATTCATTGCAATTTCCGGTATTGGAGCTCTGTCATTTTATAAATTATCCAAGAAATTTAAAAATACAAAAAAACTAGTTGGGTTAATTGGATATGGTGTTTTCATCACCGCAGTTTTTCTTATCATGCCTGAAAATCCTGATGAAATTACAGCCCCGATGAATTTGGTAAATGAATTTAGAATAATGTCTGTATTGGGAGTGAGCTCTTTTTGGTTATCAGTAGGACTAATTCTTGGATTCTTTTGGAATCGTTTAAAAACCAATCAAGAAACTACTCAATCTTATAACTAGTCATTCCAAATCTATAGAATGAGAACAAAAACATCTCGTTTAAATAGGCCAACCTAATTTTTGTATTTTGCATGTCGAGAAGATTAACACTACCACAATTAAAAAAATACGATATAACACAAAAAGTCATTGAAGCTCTAGCTGATTCTGAATCCCGTGCAATTCTATTTTCAATAATCAAAAAAGGAAATACAGCTGCAGAACTTTCAGACAAATTGAAAATACCTTTGAGTTCAGTATACAAAAAATTGACTGATCTTGAAGAACTTACCCTAATTGAAGTTGAAAAATGGATGTTATCAGACAAAGGAAGAAAGTTCAAAGTTTATCGAAGCAGAATTAGCAAGGCTGATATCTCTATTAAAAAACCTGAACCTGTTTTGACGTTAATACCTAATTGAGTGTAACCTATGAGTAAACCAAACATAATTCAATTATCTGAATTTGATATCACTCAAAAAATAATTGAATCCCTCTGTAATGTTTGCACTAGGGCTGTTTTATTTTCAGTAAAAAATGAATCAAAGGATGCAACTCAAATTGCTGATGAATTAAAAATCTCTCTTTCCACTGTTTACAAAACGTTGTCCACTCTAGAAGACATTGCTTTGGCTGAAGTTGACAGATATGTCATTTCTCCTGAAGGAAAAAAAATCAAATTGTATAGAAGCAGAATCGGAAAGGTTGAGATCACTCTAGACAATTTAGAGCCTAGTTTGAATTTGTATCCAAACACTGCAAACCCAAAATCAAATCCCTGATTCTTAAAACTTTATTTCATTTTTACAACTAAATTCTCATTCTATAGACTTGGAATGAGAATGTGGAATGAAAATTTAATTTAAATAATTTAGCTTATCCTAATATTTTCAGGAAAGCATGAAACGACAAACAATCTTTGTATTGATTGCAATAGTAATGGCAATCAGTATTACAACAATTCCTATGTCCCAAAATGCACAAGCACAAAGTTTGATTCCTGATTGGATTAAAACAAATGCTGCATGGTGGGCTGAAGGAACCGTCGATGATGCAACTTTTCTAAATGGAATAACATACCTAATAGAAAATGATGTCATCAATGTTTCATCTGAATCCGAATCTATCGATGTGGATAAAATCACCATTGGATTTATTCCAGTTGAAAAAGCTGATGAATTAACTCCAAAAGCTCAAGCCTTAGAAAAATTCTTAGAACAAGAATTAGGAATTGATGTTGAAGTAGTTATACCAACAAACTATGAAACAATCATTGAAGGAATGAGATTCGGTCACATTGATGCTGCTTTTATGGATACGGGACCAGCTTGGATTACACATCAAAGAACTGGTGCAGAAGCTGTATTGGCAGAATTAGTGGCTGGCAAAGTAAACTACCAAGCAACTGTTTGGACTTTGGCAGAAAATGATTCTATTCAAACATTAGAAGATGCAGTAGGTAAGAAAGTTGCATTTACTAGCATTACTGGCTCATCTGGTTTTGTAAGACCAATGGGAACTATGGTAACTGAAGGTTATGTTACAATTGAAGGTGATGATATAGTTGCTTTAGAATCTGCATTGGCAAATAACTTTGAAAGTTATACTTTTGCTGGTGGATACAAAGCTGCACTGCAATTACTTCTTAATGGAAACGTAGATGTTGCATTTGGTTCAGATATTGCTCCTCAGAAATATCTAGAATTAGAAGATCAAGTAAAATTACGTCCAGTTACAACAATTGGACCTGTCCCATCACATGTGTTTATGGTAAGTTCCGAAATGTCTGAGCCTACTAAAGATGCACTAGTAGATGCACTTGTGGAACTCAATTATGACGAGAATAATTCCATATTGACAGATTTGTATGGTGCTGAAGCACTAGTTCCAACCACCACAACTATGCATATTGGTGATTTTGGAAAACTAATTGATTCACTCACTGGTCTTGATCAATTAATTTTAGACAAATACAACAAGAGCAAATAAAAACTGGAATTCTGGATATGAAACAAATTCAGATGACCCAAAACCCTTCTTTTTCATTTATTTCAACTAAGAAAATAATCCAAATGAATAATGTATGGACCTCATATGACTCTAAAAATTTTGCGCTAACAAAAATTAACTTGTCAATTGACCGAGGAACAAACTATGCAATAGTTGGTCAATCAGGTTCAGGAAAATCAACATTACTGAAATTAATGAATGGTATGATGATTCCTAGTAAAGGTACAATCAAAGTAGATTATATCACGCCAAATATCAATAACAAAAAATTCAAAAAAATGATGAATTCCATAGGATACATTCCTCAAAGTTTAGGATTGGTAAAAAATCTCACAGTTTTGGAAAATACTCTTCTTGGAGCCCTTCCAAGATTAAATAAAATACAATCTTTGTTTTCACAATTTCCAGAAAATGAAATTGATGAGGCTAAAAAAATTCTAAAACAAGTTGGTTTATCTGGTAAAGAAAATAGAAAAGCATACATGCTAAGTGGGGGAGAAAAAAGAAGAGTTGCAATTGCACGAGCGTTAATGCAAAAACCTACAATTCTATTGGCAGATGAAATTGTTTCAGAATTAGACCATGTAACTGCCCGTGAAATAATGGAAATTATCGCAGATGCTCAAAAAAGAATGAATCTTACTGCAATTATGGTTCATCATGATATGCAACTAGCATTAGAATATGCAAATAGAGTGGCTGTAATTAAGGAAGGTGAAAAAATTCTTGAGATTGGTGTTGAAGGTGAAAAGATTGTTGATTTTCAAACCGGTGATATGACAACAGAAGAGATTATGGAGATGTATTCAGATGACTCCCAAAAATAATATTGTAATTGGAATCATTATTGCATTAATTGTAGTTGCATCTTATAATGTAGGGGCAGATCCTGTAGAATTCGTTGAGGGGTTACCTAATCTTGCAATAGTTGTTGAGGAGATGTTGCTTGTAGAGCCAAAATACATTCCAACAGCACTTTGGGCAATGGTCGAAACTATTCAGATGGCTTTTATTGGAACAATGGTTGGCGTCGCAATTGCATTGCCTCTAAGTATGTTGGCTGCAAGAAATCTAAATAGCAAATACGTATACGCTCCAATTAGAGCATTATTAGCTGCAATTCGAACATTCCCATCAATTCTATGGGCTATCTTATTTGTAATTATGGTTGGACTGGGACCTTTTGCAGGCGTTTTGGCAATTATTATGTATACAATTGGATTTGTTGCAAAATTACAATATGAGGTGATAGAAACTATTGATTCGGATCCTATGGATGCAGTAGGTTCTATTGGAGTATCAAAATGGCAATTAATTAGATTTGTAGTGATCCCAGAATCTGCTTCTCATCTTCTTAGTCAGATGCTTTACATGTTTGATTATAATGTGAGACAAACTAGTATTCTTGGATTGGTAGGGGCTGGAGGAATTGGATTTTACATTATTAATTATATTAAATTCTTTGAATATGGAAAAGCTGCAATATTCATGCTGGTAGTTTTGGTAACAGTTCTGATAATTGACTGGATAAGTGTGAAAATTAGAGATAAGTATATTGTAAAATCTCAGCATGGAATGGAAGTAACTGCTAAATAATTTTAATTTCTCAAGTAGTGATTTTATCTAATTGATTTGATTCAATTGCTGTTTTAACTTCTCTTGCTATTCTTTTCCCCATACTCATAGATTCATTAAACAAGAGTGAATAATACGGTGAGCCATCCATGTAGATATTGGTTCCTGCTACTATTCTTGCAGAGAATTCAAATGATGTGAATTTTGCATTCTCATCATATACTCCTTCTATGCAAAACGGACCATTCATTCCTGGAGAGACTAATCTTTTTGCAGCTTCTACAAAATTTTCGCCCATTGTATATGCTTCATCTAATAATGATTCTCGTAAAACAAGAGGACTATTTCCTATTACATTAAATGATGGAACTTTGTTTGATTTTAGTTGTTGTTCTGCTGGAATTCTTCCCAATCCTTCAATGTCTGATTCATGTCGTTGATCAACTCCAAAAAATTCCAATTCTTTTGATAATGGAGAATAGAAAAATGTCAAATAAGCTAAAACTCCTGCAGCATATTCTTGAATGTATAGTGTTTCATCTTTAGAAATAATTCCATCTGAAATCAACTGGTTTCTCTTAGTGTTGTAATCTTCTTCATTTGCAGCCATAAAGTATCCTTTGCCTCCTGCAGCTCCCTGTCTTTTTACTATGACAAGCTTTTCAATTTGATTTGGCTCTAAAACTGGTTCAGGCATTGGAAGTCTTGCTTCCCTCATGAGTTTTTCCTTCATTTCCCTATCAGATTCCCATCTTAGAATCCATTTATTACCAAAGACTGGTGTTTTGATTGATTCAATTTCTTCAGAACTCATTTGTGCCACTAATGTGCCATGAGGAATCAATACTGCATTATTTTCTTCAAGGATTGTTTGACATTTTTGATCTAACACTTCTTTGAATGAATCTACGATGATTAATTCATCAATAAATGGGAATCTTTTGTATAATTTTTCACGCTTTTTTTCACACACTAGAATTGTTTTCAATCCTTCATCTTTGGCACCTTTTAGAACTTGTAATGAACAGTGGGAGCCTAAAGTTGCAATTGAAGTCATTGATATTTTCAGTAAGTTATTGTACTTTATGAACTATTATGTGCAGTTGTGACATACTGGAATACTTCGTCAATTAACTCAGCACTCAATTCTGACTTTATATTTTCTGGAATAACCTTTAATACAAAATCATACATTGTTGTATATTTTGGTAATTCATCTCTTTCTTGTAATAATGAAAATACTGCAATTCCATTAGAAATTATTGCTATAATCTTTTCTTTATCTGAAAGTACCATGAATATCGTATAATCTGCTTTAATTTAATCTAAATCAGATGTTGTACTATAGTGTTGATTTTTTATGTTCTTGATTTTGGAGAATTTGTACTAGTGCTGAATTTTGTTCAAGTATTTCTAAATCTGTGTTGATGCTATGTGCTTCCCCTTCTTCCTCTACTTGCTGTGAAGCATGATATCCTACATAAGCTCCTACAATTATAAACATTGCAATAACTAGGGCCATCAATATCATCATGTTTTTTTGTGGAATTTTTACTGGCTATAAGCATTATGAAAATTAAGGAAATGGTTCACTATTTAATATAAAAATTAATTACACCATGAAATATTGAATTTAGTAAATCATGATAGAAACTGAATTAGGAAATTTACGTAGATCTCACTATTCTGATCAAATTAACTCCTCCATGGATGGAATTCAGGTTACTGTAATGGGTTGGGTCTTGACAATTCGTGGTCATGGAAATATCAGTTTTGCAACAATTCGTGACAAAAATGGCGATGTCTCAATAGTTGCAAAAAAAGGAGATTGCCCAGATGATATTCGTGAAAAAATATCCTCCCTAAAAGCACATTCTTCAATTGCTATAACTGGAAATGTTAAATCCTCAGAAAAATCTCCTAATGGATTTGAAATTATTCCTACAGAATTACGAGTATTCTCCGAAGTTGAAAAAATTCCACCCTTTGAACCCATAGCAAAAACTGTCAAGAATATTGATACCAGACTTGAAGTTAGACCAATTGATCTAAGACGAAGAGTATTACAGCATATCTTTAATGCAAGAAGTTTGGTTTTAAGATCTATTAGAGATTATTTTAATGAACAAAACTTTGTAGAAATTAACACTCCGAAAATGATTGCAACTGCAACAGAAGGTGGGGCAGCTTTGTTTCCTATTTTTTATTACAATAAAGAGGCATT
>JBFIEJ010000036.1:0-12226 GCA_041603475.1 Candidatus Nitrosopumilus sp.
AATATCACAAATGAAAATAACTTCCTCACTTAATATTGAAGATCATCTGGGTTTTTTTGTGGATATTAATAGAGTACTAGTGCCTCTTGATGGCTCGAAGAAATCTTTTGAGGCACTAGATAGGGCAATCACTCTTGCAGGTTTTACACATGGTCAAGTAACATGTATTCATGTCATTCCACATGTAGTGGAAGGTGGTGCCAGAACTAAGGCATTTGATAAGCAGCTTCAAGATGAAGGCAAAATACTATTGAAAAAGGCAGAAAAACGGGCAGGAAACAAGAATGTTAAATTTACTACAAAACTTTTGCGTGGTTCACCTAGCCATGTAACATTACATACTGCAAAAGCAGGCAAGTTTGATCATATTGTGATGAGTACTACTGGTGCTGGTTCTGCATCAAACGATATGATTGGAAGTGTTTCAAACTATGTATTGCACAAATCCAAAATTCCTGTTTATTTAATAAAATAATTAATCAAAAACTGACCTAGTATTGTTCTTAGCACTAGACTCAAAAATTACCTCTAGGTTATAAGCCTAGAACACTAATAGTATATGAGGAGAAATGCAACAAACAACTCAAAAACAAACACCACGGCTAAAATTCATAGCAATTTTGGCTGCTGCAACTTCGGTAATACTAGTGCTGACACTAACTCCTTGGAATATAGTTCCAACTCTAGTAACTGAGGATGTAACGGTCATTGCTGTAACTGATTATGGCTGTGTTGCAGAATCTATTTTGGGACACTCCGTTGTAGTTCCTAACTGTGGCGCAAGTGTTGGAGATGTAATATCTGCATCATTTAACGTTCCAGCAATGGAAGTAAACGGATACTATGATAGAATTCAGGATAAACTGAAAACAGTGAATCCTTAATCTCTATTTTTTATTCAAATAATGCTTTAAATTTTGTTTTATAATATGACTGAATAGTGTTCAAGCCAATATTTTTGATTTTTTCAATTTTCATTTTATCAATAGGCTTCTCCTTTTCTCAAATTGATGCAGAAAAGGCATCTGGTAAACCTGCATGGGATGTAATGTCTGACAAAGTTTGTGGAGATGTTTTGTGTTCTAGTGTAAAATCGAATAATTTGGCCATGACCTCAATTGCTTATTTTCCTCCTCCATTAAAACAGATATCACAAGGCATAGAGATTTCTAGTGTTACATGTACTGAAGGCAAACAACTAGTATTGAAAAGTTCTAATGGTCTTCCAGCATGTGTAAATTTTTCTAGTGTTGAAAAATTAATTTCACGAGGATGGGCAATTCATATTTTACCTGATTATGAAAATGAAAATAACAATTCTGAAATTTTTACTCTGGGAAATTTCTTAACTGTATCTGAAGATGTCAAATATTTTGGAAATACAACAGGCTACTTGGCACGACCTGTAACTGAGGGAAAATATCCTGGAATAATTATGATTCATGAATGGTGGGGGTTAAATGAAAACATCAAAGAGATGGCAGACAAGCTTGCTTCTCATGGCTATATTGTTTTAGCAGTTGATCTTTATGATGGAAATGTTGCTACTACATCAGAGCAAGCAAGACAACTAATTGGCAAATATGATTTGGCAAATGGAGTCAATAACATGAATTCTGCTTTTTCTTTTTTGCATGAAAATTATTCGACTGAAAAAATTGGTTCAATTGGTTGGTGTTTTGGTGGTGGACAATCACTTAATCTCGCATTAAACAATAATGACATGGATGCTACAGTAATTTACTATGGCAGTCTTGTAACTGATTCTGATGAATTATCTTCAATAAATTGGCCATTACTTGGAATCTTTGCAGAACTTGATCAAGGGATTACTGTAGATACTGTAAATGCATTTGAATCTTCATTAAATCAATTAGATATACAAAATGACATTCACATTTATCCTAATGTCAATCATGCATTTGCAAATCCTTCTGGTGACAGATACGCTCCAGAGGAATCAAAAGATGCTTGGGACAAAACCATTTCATTCTTGGATTCAAATTTAAAGTAAAATCTTCTCTCTTTACTGTATTTTAGATGAATATCTTAAATATTACTTTCACACAATCAAGTAATGAGTCCAGAAGATTTCAATTCTATTAAAGTTCAGGATATAATGACTAAGGCTATGATCACAGTAAACCCTGCAACTACTGTACAGCAACTAGCAAAAATGATGCAACAGGGGGGAATAGGTGCAATATTTGTCAAAGAAAACGGCAATCCTGTTGGAATTGTAACTGATAGAGATTTTGCAACAAAAATTGCAGCAAACAATATGCCATTTGATACCCCCGCTGAAAAAATAATGTCTTCTCCACTTATTACTATTAATCATAATGAACCTATCTCGGCTGCAGCAGAAAGACTGACTGAAAAAAAAATTCGAAAACTTGCCGTTACTGAAAATGGTAACATTGTTGGAATTATAACATCCACGGACTTGGTAAACCAACTAGCAAAATAACTAAAACGTCCTAGTCTTTCTAAGAAAAATTGTCACTGATATCATGTAACATGCAGTTGCAATTACTTCAGAAATAATTGACGCCAAGTATGGTTCTATTCCTATTTCCAGAAAATAAAATAGTGTAGGCCATCTGATTCCTAAATATACAATCTCTCCTACCCCAAATGATGAAATTAATGCAAATAATTCTTTTTTAATTAAATTTGATTTCATTCCTCTGTATCGCTCAATATTATCCCAGTAAAACAAACCAGAAAAAATTCCAAAGTATACAATATACCCAATTATTATTGTAAATGTTGTGTTTAGGTAGTTTTCATATCCTGATAATAATTGTGCAGCTATTGCAGAAATCGATGCTGAGATTACAAAGCAGATCAAAAAATTTCTGTTGATTTGTAGTAGCTGTTGATTTAGTCTCATGTTTTCTCTTTGGTAACTAATATTTTACATGGATTGATAAATCAAACTATGAAAAAAAGATGTCAGTGGGCAAAAGAAGAGCCAAATATAACATACCATGATAATGAATGGGGAAAGCCACAACACGACGATCAGAAATTATTTGAATTTTTAATATTGGAAGGAGCCCAAGCTGGACTTTCTTGGACAACTATTTTGAAGCGAAGAGAGGGCTACAAAAAGGCATTTTCAAATTTTGATGCATTGCTAGTATCAAAATATTCCAAAAAACAAGTCAATAAACTCCTTGCAGATGAATCAATAATTCGAAATAAACTCAAAATTAATTCTGCTATAAATAATGCAAAACAATTTTTAAAAATACAAAAAGAGTTTGGATCTTTTGACTCATATCTTTGGGCATTTGTAGATTATAAACCGATAAAAAATAAGTTCAAAAAACCATCTGATTTGCCGACTTTTACAGAAATTTCAGAGAATTTGAGCAAAGATATGAAAAAACGAGGATTCACCTTTGTTGGTCCCACTATATGTTATGCTCTAATGCAGGCAATAGGAATGGTTAATGATCACACTTTAAACTGCTTTTTATATGAAAAATAATTTTTAAGTCAGAAGAATTTTCTGAAATTATGAACATGATGATGGTGATCTGAATTGGCTGAGGGAAAATTTGCGACATCAATATCTTGTATGGATGGCAGAATTCAAATTCCTCTGAATAAATGGATTCGAGAAAATTATTCTGTAGATCATGTTGATACCATTACTGAACCTGGAGTGGAGAAGATTGTTTCGGGAAATAATAATCTTGAATCAATAAAGACCAAAGTGGGAATCTCCATTAATGCTCACAAGTCCGGATTGATTGTAATCTCTGCACATTATGATTGTGCAGGAAATCCAGTATCTGATGAAGAACATATCTCCCAAGTTAAAAAAGGAGTTGAAGTAGTTAATTCATGGAATTTGGGTGTTAAAGTAATTGGTGTTTGGGTTGATAACTCATGGAATGTTAATGCGGTATAACCGTAATGAATGAAAAATTATCTAGATTTTCAAAAACTGCTGGTCCTGGAATCTTATTTGCATGTACTGCAATTGGTGTCTCTCACTTAATTCAATCCACTAGAGCTGGAGCCGATTTTGGGTTACTGATGATTGGATTTGTTATTTTGGTAACGTTACTAAAATATCCGTTCTTTGAATATGGCTCAAGATATGCAAACTCTACTCAAACTAGTATCATTGATGGCTACAAGAAGATTGGTAAATCTGCATTATGGCTGTACTTTATTCTAACAGTTTCATCGATGTTTTTTGTTACTGGTGCAGTGGGGTTTGTAACTGCAGGATTTTTTGAAAATCTATTTGGTGTTGATTTTCTTGAAGAGTGGACAATTGTAATTTTATTTGGATTATGTGTTGCAGTTTTGGCAATTGGAAAGTATCATGTTCTTGATAGCTTAATCAAAATAATTGCAATTGTATTGGTGATTTCAACTGTATCTGCATTTGTTTTGACTTTATGGCATGGCCCACTAGAACCTGTATCTGATTTTGAACCTAGAGAACTTTTGGATATTTCGGGAATTTTCTTTTTACTTGCACTAATGGGATGGATGCCAACTGCAGTTGATCTATCCAGCTGGAATAGTTTGTGGACATTAGAAAGAATGAAACAAACAAACTATAAACCAAAATTAAAAGAAACTCTCTTTGAATTTCGATTAGGGTATTTCATTACTGGAATTCTTGCAATAATGTTTGTAATCTTAGGTTCGTACATTTTCTTTGGGTCTGGAGAGGAATTGCCAAATAGCAATTCTCTTTTTGCACATAATGTTGTTACTTTATACACTCAAACAATTGGGGATTGGAGTTACATAATCATTGCAGCTTCTGCATTTACTGTGATGTTTGGAACAATTATTGCAGTTTTTGATGGATATTCAAGATCCCTTAAACGAACAGTTGAATTGCTTTTTTCAAAAACTGATGATGTTGCTCCTTCAAAATTTCGTATTCTCTATGTTGTATTTTTGTTTCTTCTAGCCACAGGAGCACTGATTGTAATATTTGTATTTGAAAGTAATTTTAAGGCATTAGTTGATTTTGCAACTGTTCTATCATTTGTTATAGCACCTATAATTGCAATCTTTAATTTTAGATTGGTGACTGGAAAATTCCTAGGAAAAGAATCTCAGCCATCTACAATGTTAAAAATCTTAAGTTTTACAGGAATCGTATTTCTCAGTGGATTTGCTCTCTTCTTCTTAACTATCAAATTCATTTTGTAGTTGATTAACTATTTTAATACAATTAATTGAGCCTGGAGAAACTATTTTAATAATAACTTTCAAGTTAATTTATGAAAATTTCTCCTAAAATGAAAAAAGCACTAAATGATCAAGTAGCACTAGAGGCTTCTGCATCAAACAGTTATCTTGCAATGGCTTCATGGTGTGAGGTTACAGGGTATCAAGGAGCTGCAAACTTCTTTTATGCACAATCAGATGAAGAAAAAACTCACATGCTAAAAATTATTCATTATCTTAATGATATCGGAGCAACTGCAACAATACCTGCAATTAAAGCCCCAATCAATTCATACAAATCTCTTGAAGGATTAATAAAAACTGCATTGAAAAATGAACAGGCAGTCACAAAAGCAATTCACAAGATGGTGGAAATTGCACAAAAAGAAAAAGATCACTGCACATATGCATTTCTAGAATGGTTTGTCAACGAACAAGTTCAAGAAGAAACAAAGTTTGAAACAATCTTACAAAAGTTTGATCTACTTGGTAGAGACAAATTAGGAATCAACGAAATTGATAAGGTTCTTGCAGCTGATGCTGCAAATCCTGCACCTGAAGCTGCTGCGTAGAACTTGTAAAATCATTAATAGCACATTAATTTCAGTATTTTAATGACTGTTACTGTAACTCGAAAACCAGGTGGCATAACTCAATTATTTAATACTGAAACTGGAAGAATTACTTACAAGTGTAAAGCAGATTCTGCATTTATGTTCATTGAGGCTTTTGGAGGCATTGTAAAATTTCATAAAAAAGGCTCAATGGCAACAGTTACTGGTCATGTGACTTCTCTGGAGTCCTGTGATGTAATTGCAAAGCACGATCCGGATTACAAACTTGCTTTATCTGAAATAATCTCTGAACACAAGAAATTTACTCAGCAAGTATCTGATTCCTACAAAATTGAGATTCAGAAACTAGAAAATGAATTGTCTTCTCTTTAATTTTCAAATTTTTCGCATTTACAGCCTTTAACTATACATCTACCATTGCCTTCCAAATGAATGGAATTATCATGATAGCAGCCAATTTTTTTATTATTGCATTTCATTTTGTTTTTTAAATTTTTTAATTAAGAGATGAGTCTCTTGGTATGTCATGGACTTTGCCAATATGCAAAGCTAATTCAACAACACCTGTTCCAAAATCTTCTCCACAATATTTACAGTGAAATGTATATTGGTCTGACACGATTAAATTGTATGATCATATATTATTAAAAACTAATGATCTATATTTTTATTCAACCATAAATCATACAGTGCTCACATTCACAAACATCTTGTTGTTTTGCTTTCTTCAAACATTTTTTGTGTTGACCTGCTTGACACTGTACACATATCTCATCTAAATTATCTACACTTGTGTATTTTTTTGATTGATCAAATCCAAATCCGCCATCTTTTGGTCCTACCATGTTTTTATTTAATTGATGTAGTATTTCTACTTCTCTAATTTACTGCTGATCTAATTGCTTCTTGCAGTTCTTTTTTGTGTGTCTCAATGATCCCTCTTATCTCAAAAGTATCAACATATCCCCCAGCTGATGCACGTGTTGCTTTTAACAAATAATGCAATGAACCTTCTTCAATTTTTCCAACATAGTATCCATAAAGAAAATCTAATTCATTCTCACACTTCCAAATTTTTTTAATGTTTGGAAATGTTTGTTTGATTTCTGTTGGTATCTCTTGAATTCTTCTTTTGATGTATTGATCTAATGATTTTCTTATTGAAGAATCTTGAAGCAATTCAAAAATTATTTGGGACCACTTGCTTTTTAGTCCTTTTTTTCTTTGTCTGTATTTTCTTTATCTGGATTATCCCACATGTGCATAGTTCCACGGATCATAAATGATCCAACTATTATGGCAACCAATCCTCCAACTATGAATACGAAAAACCTTCCAATATCTTTGATGCTTGCCACTTCTTCTAAATTAACTCCAGTCTAATTATAGCTGCTGGGGAAATTCAATTAGATTCAATAGTAACTATGAATGATTTTCACCATAATGTCTAAAATTAAACAAATCTTAGCTTGGGTGGCAATTATTGGTGGTGGGATTGGGTTCTTCTTTTTCTCACAATTTATGGCAGAAGTCATGCGGTAATTCTAAAAAGTAAATGTATTGTAGTAATTTGTAGTAGGAATTGTTATGATAACTTTTGAAATTAAAGAGTTTTTGAAAATACAAAAACTAGGTTATGTTGCAACCGTTACCCCTGATGGTAAACCAAACATTTCTCCAAAGGGAACCATCATTGGATGGAGTGATACTGTCTTGTCATTTGCAGACATTCGCTCACCTGATACAATCATGAATCTAAAAAATAATCCTCATGTGGAGATTAATGTTATTGATCCTCTTTTGAGAAAGGGATATCTCTTCAAAGGAGATGCTAAAATTCTCTATGAAGGTTCACAATATGATGAAATTCTCAAACATTATCGGCAAATGGGGATTAAGAGTCCTATAGGCTCAATTGTATTGGTAAATGTTTCAGATGTCTCTACAGTTACTTCTCCTTTATATGATATGGGAATTTCCGAAGAGGAAATAAAATCTAAATGGAAAAAACACTTTCAAAGTTTATGATTCATTTGTTTTTGATGATCCTTTAAGTTTCTCTAATTCTTGTTTAGTGACATCGTGTTCTTCTCTTTCTTTTTCTAAAAGTAATTGAACAGCTTCCAATTCCTTTTGAGTCATGCTTAGTTTTGATTTTAATGAACCTACAACTGCACTAGCTGCCTCTATAATTCCTGCAGAGCTCTTTTGATTCACATCTCCTTGAATGAACTCTTTTTCTTTCTGAGTAAGTATGCTTGTCTCTTCAAAATGGTCTTTCTTATCTAGCTCCTCTTTTGCATTGTACAATCTAGAGTTTGCCTCATCAAGTTCTTTTTGAGCTTCAACTTGTTGTTTTCTGATAATGTGAAGAGTTGACTGTTCTTGAGAAACCTCTTCTTTAATATCCTCATATTTTTTTGTAATCTCTTGCAATTCATCTTTAATTTTTGATAAATCCTCTTCTGTTTTGTTATATTGTGTAATTGTCTTTGAATCTTTGATTTGCTCAGAATTTTTGATTTTCTCTCTGATTTCTCTATATTCTCGTTGAGCAACATCTAATTCCATCTTTTTTTGATTTAGTTCTTTTTTTACTGCCATCAAGTTGCTGACCGTTATATCGTATTCTTCTTTCACAGTTTGAATTTTTTGTGTAACATTTGACATCTCTTCTTGCTTTTTTCTAAACTCTGTTTGTAAATTCTCAACTTCTGTTTCAAGTTGTTCTTTTAGGATGTACTCTTCGCTTTTCTCAGAAATTTTCTCCTCTTCTAATTTCTTTTTTCCAAAAAATCCCATGTCTCTTCCCGTTAATCTCCAAAAGATGAATCTTTCTTTACTCTTGTTTTACCCTGCTTCTAAAAAATTTCAGATAAAATCCAATTCCTCCAATAATCAGGCCTCCAAATAATGATATTGTGCCTAATTCGGGCATCTCTGGATAGATATTTGGTGCTAAGAATAGTAATAATGCTCCCAAAATAATCAGGGCAAACCCTCCGCTGTTTTTAGATCTATTGTGTTCTCCGTGAACCATTTCTCACACATACTCTGAAAGTGTTTTTGATACTTGCTTTCTTCCAATGTCTGTAATGAAAGGTCCTATTTTTGGTCCTCTGGTTGTTCCAAGGATAATCTGGTATAATGTTTTAAAGAAATCTTTTGGTAGAACATTATTTGATTTTGCAATTTGATAGATTGTGTTTTGTATATCTTCTGGCTCTTCTTCGGCCCCAAGTGCATCGACTAGTATCTTTAATGCCTTTTTGGTAGTGTCGTCTATCTCAACATGTATCTTTTCTTTTTCGTCAAACTCATCTGAAAAGTTTCCTGCAATCTCAATTAAATTCTCAATTTCTGCTTCAGGATTTTTTAGTACTCCATAATCAATTAGTTTTTTCATTACTCTCTCTTTTCTATTTTCTTTGAAGATTTTTGCTAATTCAATTAATAGTCTATAATTGACATGTATGCTTGATTGTTTAGGTGGGGCAAGTAAATTTACATATTCATAAAGCCCTTTCATTTTTGTTAGTTTTGCTTGATTGTCCACTTTAATTCTTCCAAAGTAGATATCTTCTAGTTCATTGTATTCATTCATCAATCCTGGAATGTCTTCTAATCCTAACTCTCTGGCACCTGTAATTCTTTTGTATAGTAAAAGCAAAATTGATTTTGGAGAACCAAACTCTAACCATTTTTGTGCCGTTAGAACATTACCTAATGATTTTGAGATTTTTTTACCTCCTTTGTCTAGAAACATTTCATATTTTACATGATGTGGATGAGGAAATCCCAAAATTTCATCAGCCACCCAATCATTTACTTTAACTGAATCCATGATGTCTTTTCCATATGCTTCAAATCTGATATCAAAGGCTGACCACCTTGCTGCAAATTCTACTTTCCAGGCTAGTTTTCCTAGGTCTTTTGCAATGTCGGCCTCTCCCTCGTGATTACACCCCTTGATAATTTTAGAACCTATTTCTGCATCATGGCATTTGTACTTTACTTTTTTTTCATCTACAATGTACTCTGTAGCTTCTGCTGTGTAAAGTCGATTACAATTTGCACAAACAGGAAAATATGGTAAATATTTTTGATACTTTTCTTGTCCTACAAGTTCTGAAATTTTTTCTCCAATCTTTGCACTGTTTTGCAATATTGTATGAATTTGGTCTTTTAGTAATCCTTGTTTGTACGTCTCTTTAGCTCGTCGGAATTCATATTTTATTCCCACTCTATCAAGTCCATCCAAAAGAATGCTGCTCATATGCATTCCGTATGAATCATGGCATCCATAAGGATCTGGAATCAATGATACTGGTTTTGCCAAATGTTCTTCAAGTGAATCTGGAAATCCAGCTGGAATTTTTCTCAATCCGTCAAGATCATCTGAATATGCAATTAATTCTGATTTGTAACCAAAATTCTCCAATGCCAATTTCACACCATAAGCTCTTACTGCATCTCCTAAACTTCCAATATGTGGAACTCCTGATGCACCAAGGCCACTTTCAACTCTAATGATATCTAAATTTCTTCCAAGTGTTTTTTCACGTTCAAGTAATTCTGAAGCTAGTTTGTCAATCCATGTTCCTTTCCCAATAATCTCTTGCTCTGACATTTTTTTCACTAGTTTAATTTCTTGGACATGTATGGTCCATATAATGAATACCCTAACTTTTGATAATACTCTCTTGTTCCAACAGCACTAATTACTAGAATTTTTTTTGCATCAAACTCTTCTTTTGAAATTCTCTCAGCTTCTTGCATCAACTTTTTTCCTAATCCTGAATGTTGAATCTCATTTTCTTCTTTTGCTCCTAATTTCAAGGATTTTCCATACACATGAATTTCCCTCACAATGCATGAATCATTTCCTATCTCGTCTCTGTGGGCCTCATTACTTGGCTTTCTTAATCTTAAAAATCCATAAATTGATTCATTTTTGTCCTCATAAGACAAGAACACTTCATGCCCTCCTGATGATTCATAGTTGATCCTGTTTAGTTTGATTTCTCCTGGGTCTGATTTTTTGTTTGTTAGACCTGCCTCTCTACATCTAATGCATTTACAAGTCAGTCCTTGTTTTGCTAAATTTTGGTGAACAATTTGCCTTAAATTGCCTGATTTTGGTCCTGCAATGATCTCTTTTGGAGATATTTCTCTTTGAATTCTCATTATTCTAACCCATTTTGGAATGTTCCTTTTTACCTCTGTTAGAACTTTAATCATATCTTCATCAGAATATGGTGAATACTTGCCCTGTTTGTATTCCTCATACAATGGTGTGTTCTCAATAACTAATGATGGGTAAATCTTCATCATATCTGGTCGTAATTGTGGATCTGAAAAGAGTTTTTTAAAATCTGCAATGTCTTCTTCTGGAGTTACAGTGGGTAAACCTGGCATCATATGTGCCACGATTTTATAGCCTGCATCTTTTGAGAGTTGAAAAGATTCAGTTACATCGTTATAATCGTGACCTCTATTTACAATCTTGTAAACTCTTTCTTGTAAAGATTGGACACCGATTTCGATTCTTGTAATTCCATAATTTAACATTAAATCAACGTGTTCTTTTTTACAATAGTCTGGTTTTGTTTCAATTGTAAATCCTACATTTCTAATAGATGCATGTTCATTATTTGATTTAGCTTCTTGTAGGTTTTTAGATTCTGTTCCATTTAATGCGTCATAACATGATTTGATAAAATTTTCTTGATAATCTTTTGGCATAAAGAGAAATGTTCCTCCAACAATCACAATTTCCATTTTAGATGGATCATGTCCGAATGCAATCAGTTTATCAATTTTTGAGGTTATTTGTAATTTAGGATCATAATCATTTTCTATTGCATTCAATGTTGATGGCTCTTTCCCTGTATAGCTGTTTGGAGAATTGAAGTCTATCCCTCCTGGACAATATGTACATCGTCCATGTGGACATGCAAATGGTTTTGGCATTAATGCTACTACTGATACACCTGATGCTGTTTTAGCTGGTTTTTTTAACAACACTTTTCTTAATTTATCAAATTCTGATTCTTTTGCCATTGATAGAATTTCATGGTTTCTTGGAATTCTGTCTAATGAGTACTTTGAGCATATTTTTTTAATTTCTTCTTTAATCTGTTTTTTGTTTGGTTCGTTGATGGTTAGTAAATTCTGAGTAATTTCACTACATGCTTTCAAAAATACAGAGTCTAATTTGCTCATGGATATATCATTTAAACTAGACATAAATTCGTTAAATAATTTTGATTTTTCTCTAATCTATCTTCGTTTGTTTGTATTTCTAACTGGTTTTCTCTTCACAGTCTTCTTCTTAGCAGCAGTCTTTCTAACTGGTTTTCTCTTCACAGTCTTCTTCTTAGCAGCAGTCTTTCTAACTGGTTTTCTCTTCACAGTCTTCTTCTTAGCAGCAGTCT
>JBFIEJ010000037.1:0-11938 GCA_041603475.1 Candidatus Nitrosopumilus sp.
AAAGCCAATTGGATTGCTGCTGGAATAAACATCATTGCCATTGATGAAATTGGATCTCTGTCTGAAGATTCAGCTGCAGGTGCGGGGTTTACTAAAACTACAATTCCACCAATAATGATTAAGATACCTGTGATAATTATCATAACTCCTAATCCCTTGGATGGCTCTTTTCTTGAAATGAAAAATGCAATTATTGGTAATATTAGTGCAGGTCCTCCAAGACCCATGCCTCTTTGCATATGATCTAATGGCAAAAATCCATGATCACTATCTAAAGACATTGCAACTGCCACATCTGCTGCATAAAGTACAAGCAATCCTATTGCTATTCCAGTAAGGATTAATGAAGCAGTTAGTGCCATGTAGAATTTTTTTCTTCACAATTAATAAACCTAATTAGATTGATTGTACTACTGCCCTATCTTTCAGAGTCTCAAGTTTTTTGATTAATTGATCAATTGATTCACCTTTGCTCCCAACCAGATTAAAATGACCTAGTTTTCTAAGAGGCTTTGAAATTTTTTTGCCATACATTTTCAAAAACAAATTTTCCTCGGAAATTTTAAGAGGTTTGTATTCTCCTTGAAATTCTTTAGAACCTAGTATATTGTACATTATGGTATTATGCAATAATTTCGTACTTCCCAATTCCAACCCCAATATTGCTCTTAGATGTTGTTCAAATTGTGATGTTTCACTTGATTGTAAAGTATGATGGCCTGAATTGTGCACACGTGGAGCTATTTCATTAATTATGATTTCATCATCCTGTGTTACAAACATCTCTATTCCAAAAATTCCTGCCCCTTTTAGTACATCCATTATTTTCTGTGCTACTTGATCAGCATTTTGAACAACCATTCTTTCAACTCTAGCTGGTGCAATTGTTTCACGAAGAATATTTTCTTCATGAATATTTTCAACTAGAGGATAAGTTTTGATTTCACCTTTTGTATTTCTAGATGCAATAACAGAAACTTCCATTTTAAACGGTACAAATTTTTCTAACATTAGTTTTTGTCCATTGAAATACTTGTATGCCTGTTGCAATTCTTCTTTAGAATTAATTTTATAATTTCCACGACCATCATAAGCATCTCTTCTAGCCTTTAACAATGCAGGATATCCAAAATTTTTAATTCCTTGTTCTAAATCTTCAAAATTAGTAATCTCAATAAAATCTGGAACTGGTATATCATTTTTTGATAAAAATGATTTTTGTAACAATTTGTCCTGGATTATTTTCAATGTTTCAGGAGATGGGTTAATTTCTGCATTTTTTTCGACAGATTTCAAAATATCACTATCTCCTGATTCGATCTCGTATGTGATGATGTCTGATTTTTTAGAAAGTTCTATTATGGCATCTTTATCTTTAAAATCTGCAATTATTTGCTCTGCACCAACTTGAGATGCAGGACAATTCTCAGTAGGATCTAACACTATAACTTTCGTTATGTGTTCAGGCATTTTCTTTGCAGCCTCAGTTAGCATCATCCCTAATTGACCTCCTCCAATTATTCCCAAGATTTTTGCCATAATATCATCAATAATTACCGATTAAAAATATCTAATGATGTCTAAAATAACAAAACTATTTTTGCAATAGTTTTATAGACATACTTGCTAGTTTTTTTAACAATATGACATTTTCAAAAAAACCACTTGTAGGGATTATAATGGGATCAAGTTCTGATAGCAGGGTCATGAAAAACGCTGCTGAAGTTTTAGATGAATTTAAGATAAAACATGAAGATCAAATTGTTTCTGCTCACAGAACACCTTCTAGATTAGATGAGTATGCAAAACATGCAGAAAAAAGGGGATTCAAAGTAATAATAGCTGGAGCAGGAGGTGCAGCCCATTTACCCGGAATGATTGCATCACACACAATAATCCCTGTAATCGGAGTACCAATCCTGGTTTACAATGATAAACATCCAAAAAAATCAGAAACAAAATTTTCTGCTTTTGGAGGATTAGATTCATTATTATCTATCACAGAGATGCCCACAGGTTCTCCTGTAGTATCTGTTGGAATTAACAAATCAGGTAATGCTGCAATTTATGCAATGAAAATACTTGCAAATGAATTTCCAGGATTACAAAAAAAATTGAAACAACACAAATCTACCCAGCATAATTCAGTCTTAAAAGAATCTAATCAATTAAAAAAAGAAGGATTATCAAAATTTGCAAAAAAGAAATTCAAGTAATTAGGTCAATAATGTGAATTGAATATTCTTCTTTCTTAGTGTATCAATTAATAATGCTGCTTGTTCTTTTCCCTGTGTTTCTAGACTAAGGGTAACTCCAGCAGAACCTGCATTGATATTTGAGCTTAATCTATCATGAACAACTTCTACAATATTGGCATTTGCCATTGCTATCTCATCTACAATTTCTTTGAATGCACCAGGTCTATCAGGTAAAAGAATAGATAATTTAAGTAACCTGCCCATTGCAGCTAGACCTTTGTCTACTATTTGACCCAGAAGATACATGTCAACATTTCCCCCCGCTAGAACAGCTACTACTTTTTTCCCGGGAGATGGTTTTTTTGAAATCAGATAGGCCAAACTTGCCGCACCTGCCGGTTCTACAACATACTTCATTCTTTCCATAAGTAGAAACATTGCTTTAGTGATCTCATCATCATCAACTAAAACAATTTCATCTACAAGTTCACTAATTATTGAAAAAGTAATTTTTCCAGGTCTTTTAACAGAAATTCCATCAGCTATTGTTCTTGAACCTCCACTTTCAACTACAGTTCCTTGTTTTAGTGATTCATACATAGATGGAAATGATTTTGATTGAACACCTACAACTTTGATTTCAGGGTTTTTCTCTTTTATTGCAATTAAAGTACCTGCGGCCAATCCACCACCACCTATAGGAAGATAAACTTCATCAACATCTGGCAAATCTTCAAGTATTTCAAGGCCAATTACACCTTGAGCTGCAATTATTTGTGGATCATCAAAGGCATGTATTATAGTAGATCCTGTTTGCTGTGAAATTTCTTTAGCTTTTGCAGAAGATTCATCATAATTGATTCCTTCTAAAATTACTTTTGCACCATACCCTCTTGTGGCTGCTACTTTTGCTGGAGATGCATTTTTTGGCATTACTATTGTACAAGGTATTTTTTCCAGAGCAGAGGCTAATGCTACACCTTGAGCATGATTACCAGCAGATGCTGCAACTACTCCATTTTTTTTCTCATCATCAGATAATGATTTTATTTTATAATATGCTCCTCGAATTTTAAAAGAACCTGTCTTTTGTTGAAATTCTGCTTTCAAATAGATATCGGAATTAGTAAGATCACTAAATGTAGGTGAATGGATTAATGGGGTCTTTTTGATTTCATCTCCTCGCATAGAGTTTGCTTTTAGTATTTCATCGTATGACGGGTTCATTGGAAATGTGCTAGTAAAATGGTGTATTTGACTTCTTCTATAGAAAAAATAAATCAATTAACAATTTTTATGCCTAAAATTTTAGGAATGCCTAAATAGTTCAAAAAGTTGGTTCAAAACATATCGAGGGATCAGATACTCCCCTTTGAGAGAAATCTCATTATCTGATTCCTTGATTTTTAATTATTATTTCAAAATATTTTCTAATTCGCTTAATCTATTCTCAATTTCATTTTTAGTAGAGTCTGAAATTTTTCTAGGATCAAATAATCCTTCTCTAGTTTTATTTTTAACAAATTCTATATCAATTGTAAATAAACAGCCTTCTTCTCCTGTAACAAGTTTAGCATCATCAATTAGAACTGGTGTAGTTTGATATGTTTCAACTAAAAGAGAATCAAGCTCTTTAAACAAATTATTCTTTTTTTGCAATAATTCTTGAAAATTAACACCTTCACTCTTTTCAATTTCAGAATATACTTTTTCACGTAATTCATCATTTTCATAAAAAATCTCAAATAATTTTTGATGATCAAAATCTTTGTATCCCATTTCTTTAAGCTTATTCAAAACAAATTGATCACTATTATCAGATAGTTGTTGTTCTTTATTTTTTGTCAAATCCACAATTTCAGATAATTCTTTTTGACAATCAATCACTCTTTGATTTGGTTTATAGTATAACAAAACATGAAATTGTAACGATACGTGACCTGAAATTAAATAAGAGCCTACCATTATTTCAAATTTAGTAAAAATTCTTCTGAGATCTTCATTATTACTAATTGAAACATCCTGAAGTGACCAATCAGTTAATTTAGAATTAATGCTTTGCAAATAATCTGAAACCAATTTTGGATCAAATGTCTTTTGTTCAGTAATCGTAGAATCTCCAAGCATTACTTTAGTATCAATCATTTTTGTCAGTTCTGTTATTTTTGAAAGAAATAATTGTTGTAATGAATCATTTTTTTCATTTAGTTTTTGAATAAATTCATTACTAGATCTTGTACCTAAACGCACAAAATTTAACAATTTATTACTCTCCTTAAACCTTCATCAATATCTAAATAGACAAAATTGCATTTCTAGGCATGAAAAAATCAGTAATTACATGTGAGCACTGTGAGGAAATAATTTACGAGTATTATGATGAAGGTTATAAAGGAACAAGAGGCAAATGCCCTAAATGTGGGACAGATTTTCCTCTAGAATAGGTGATTTTTGTGACTGAAAACAATGAAATTGATGAAAATTCATCTGAATCTAAAATATCAGAATCTGAAGATCCACAATCCAAAGTTGTAGATATGCTTCTCAGTAAAAGTGAGGATCAAACATTAGATTCTGAAAATATGATTCTTGAAACTCAAAAAAGAGTATGGGGCGCATTAAAGAAAGGTTATGAGTACTCAGGAATGATTGATGAATCTGATCAGTTTCTGAGAAAAAATGTTTTTTCTAAACTTGACATGGTTGTATTGTATGTAGATTTAGTTGGTTCAACTACAATGACTTTAGAAATGCCTGAAGAAAAAATTGCAATTATTGTTAGTTCATTTTCACAAGAGATGGCTGCCGTTATTAGACAACATCATGGTTATGTTTTAAAATTTGTAGGTGATGCGGTGATTGGATATTTTGTTGCAGAAGGAAATGCATTACTTGCAGCTGATAATGCCGTTAACTGTGCAAAATCAATGATAACAGTAATCCAAAAAGGAATTAATCCAATCCTAAACCAGTATGACTATCCTGATTTAATGGTAAAGATAGGTGTTGATTTTGGACAAAATATTGTTGTCAGATATGGAGCAGACCGTGAAAACTCTCATGTGGATTTAATGGGACCAGCTATGAATATTGCGGCTAAAATCCAAAACATGGCAAAACCTAATCAAATTTTGATAGGCAATGATGTCTATCAGCGTATTCATCCAAAAACTCAAAAATATTTTTCGGAAATAATTTGGAGAAATAAAGAATGGAAGTATCGCTCAAGAATCACAGGTGAGATTTACAAAGTATACGAGCATAAGGGATAATTCTTAAAAGTACATTTTAAAATTTAGAAATTATTCATACTGTGAATTTATCGGGACATTCAACATGTTCATAATGATGTTCAGTAAATTTCTCCTGAACTACATAGATTACAATTTTGTGAAGATCCTGTTGACGGATTTCTTTTTTACATTTCAAGCATATCTTGATTTGTTCGCTCATACGTACATGCGATCAAAAATGGGAATCTATAAGGATCAGCGATCAGCTCAAGTTGAGTTAAAACGACTGAGAGTTTACTAAATGCTATATCAACTGCCTAAAGTAAGGCAGAAATATACCAAATTTGAGCAATAGTTATGGATAATATAGCAATAAAACACCTTCAGGACCTATATGGATTGAATCCAAACATTCCTCACATTGCATTTCAATTTCCAAAATTACCTCCGATGTTGGCCAATTCAATGTTTAAGATTCATGAGAATCCAATGAAAGAGCAATTTAATCAGCAGGCTTCCACAATTAATCAAAAACTACATGGATTCCAGCACATGTATCAACAATATGCATCTGGATTACTTGGAATGAATAATACAATAGTACCTCCAGGACATCCACTATACAATAGACAAAATTCAGTTGAAACTCTACAAGCTGAAAATGACAAATTACTTAAAGAGAATTTAGAGTTAAAAAAGAAATTAGAAAAAGAACCAAATTCAAAAAAACATTAGAATTGATAATCTAATTTCATTTTTTGTAATTAGTAAGAATCCTTATTAATTTAAAGAATTCATTTTGAACATGGTTAAAACTCCTGCTGACAAATGGAAAGATGTCGTTATCAAATACAGAAAGCAGTGTCAGAACATAGTGAAATCTTCAAACAGTGTAAGATATGCAGGAGTTATCAATATCTATGGAAGAACACTTGCAGGTATAGTCAGGCCAAATCTTAAACCATTATTAAAATCTGAACAAGTAAAAAACGAGTTTTTCATTATTTCCACATTAATGTCATTACGAAAAGAAACGGCAAGTAGTGTTGGGAAATTAGAGCATGTGATTTTGCAACATCAAAAAGTATCAATAGTAATTTTACAAAAAAATAATGTTACATATTATGTTTCAATTAACAGAAAAGAAAAAAGCTTAGAGAAAATAATTGAATCAATTAAAAAAATTATCTAAGCTGGGGTAAATCCTTGATATCCGCCTGTTTGTTGAGCTTTATCTTCAAAGATTGGCTCAAATAAGGAAATTAAGTATTCATCAGGATCTAAAATTACAGCATTTTTTCCTGCATCTTTTTCAACAATATCACGATAAATTGTGACACCTTTCTCTCTTAATTCCTCAACTGCGGATTTAACATCACCCACAAGAAATCCTATAGTAATGCCATTTTCAATAGAACTTCCTATGTGTTGAGCAGTCAATGACGCTGGATGTAAACTCAATAAGGCACCTGATGTACCCAAATCCACCCATGATCTTCTTTGGTTTTTAATTGGAAGTCCAATTATTTCATTATAGAATTGTGTGGATTTATCGAGGTCTTTAACAGCCAATATCACATTTCCGACTTTTTTGACGTTCACAGATAATATTAGAATGAGTTCTTTAAATTAATTGTTATTGAACTTCAACCATGGTTTCGGTCCTTTCAACCCCACTTATTTTTTGAATTTGATTGGCTACCTCTTTAATTTGAGATAACTGAGAAACATCAATAATTGCAACTGCATCAAATTGTCCACTAGTTGGAAAAGAGTCAGATACAGAAGATATCTTTCTTAGTCTTGCAGCTATCAATTTTTTGGGAGATTTTACCAAAATGATTGCTCTTACCATCCTAAATTGACCTCCACTTCAATCAGTGTTTCAGTAGTCACAATATCCTTAATTTTTTTAAAATCAATGACCATATTGTTTATCTCATCAATATTTCCCTGCAAGAGCACACTAATGTCAGCCCTACCAGTAACAATCATTATTTGTTTTAGAATTTTACGTTTTTTCTTTAAAATTTCAACTACAGAATCAACTTTACCAGGTTTTACTGTAATCAAACATAGCGAACGCATGAATTAGATATGTCTTTGGATCGGATAAAGATTCCTAATCAAATGCTTCTTGTGATCTTGCTTCCTCAAGATATGCTCTTCTTTCTTCATTTACTTTTTCTTGATCAATTACAATATCATCATCAACAATAACGATCCCCATATCATCTATAGGCTCATCTTTTACTTTTTTACCCTTAGATTTTGTAGATTTTGCTTTGCTTTTAGTCACTTTATTTTTTACAGTTTTAGCTTTTGCTGTTTTCTTTGGTGTCTTTTTGGGAGTTTTTTTAGCAGCTTTTTTTTCGGCCATGAATGTCGAAAAACAAGAGTTTGCCTTATTTTTAAAGATTATGCAGAATAATTTTTGCAGTAATCATGAAACGATTACTTGGATAGATCATGTAAAAAATTCATTTTTGATCTCAGTTTTTAATTTGATTAAAATTCCAATTAATGAATATAGGGGCCATCCAAGTCAATAATTTACTCTTAATTGCATTTATCAAATATCCTATCCTAAAGAAATGGTTTGGAGGTGAAGTAAGATAGCAACATTAGCAGATTATACAACAGTGGGAGATTCGGTTAGTCTAGCCAAAATTGGAGAAAAACCATTTACAATAACATTCATCGAAGATTCTGACTATACACAAGGAGAGGAAGTAGTGAAAGGGGTAAAAATCACCACCAAGGAAATTTTTGAAATTGATGGTAATTTTAATAATAAATTCCACACAACTAGAGTAGCAATAGTTAAGAGATTCAATAATGAAAAACTTAGATCCGATGTAAATGGTGGAAAACAATTAGGGCCTGTAAAATGTATCTCAGAAAAAACATCATCAGGTAAAAATTTCTATAACTTGATTGATGCATAGAAAGGTTTTCCACCTTTTCTTTATTTCTAAAGAAAAGGGAATAAAATGAAAACCATATTTAATAAATTCAAAATATACTTAACCTTATGTAAGTTTGGAAAATGACGAACAGAAACTGATTCTTAAAACCATTTCATTACCAATTCTTTCTAAATTTTAACTAGTCAGATAAAGCATGTTTTGGATGTTTACAAAATAGAGTGTATGGTGCCGGGGGCGGGATTTGAACGCGCGACAGCCCGGTCTTCAGCCGAGTGCTCTCCCAGGCTGAGCTACCCCGGCACTTGAAAAAATTCAATAGGTTGAGGAATTAAAGTTTGTCTTTTTTAGTTCTTCCACAGGATATCGTCAATTCCTTTTCTTTTGTTGATCAATCTACCCATAACAAAAAATAGATCAGAGAGTCGATTTAGATATTTAATGCAGTTTGAATTAATTTCATCCTTTTCACTTAATTGAACAACCAAAGTTTCAGCTCTACGTACAATTGTACGAACATAATGTAATTGAGATGCTGCGATATCGCCTCCAGGTAAAATAAAATTAGTCAATGCAGGCAATTCTTCTTCAAATGTATCAATGTAGGATTCAAGTTTTTCAACCATATCTAATGAAACCCTATTTTTTACATCATTTAGATTAGGATTGGAAAGATCAGCCCCTACCAAAAACAATTCATTTTGAATTTGTGTCAATACATCTCGAATATCAGATTCCAAAGAATTACTCAATACAACACCCAAGGCTGCATTTGCCTCATCAATTGTACCATATGAGATGATTCTAGGATGAGATTTTGATATTCTAAAATTGCCTTGAAGACCAGTATTTCCATCATCTCCAGTTTTTGTATAAATTTTCACAATATCATTAAAACTAGATTAATTATTATGTTGTTCGAAGATAATTCGTGAAAACTCTTTAGGGTAGAAAAATGATGTCAAATGATCATATGATTTTAGATTTTTTTAAAATAGCATCAAATCTAAAAGATGTCAAAAGACAGGGATGGATTGACAAAATTAATTTAGAAAATACAGAATCTGTGGCAGACCATTCCTATAGTATGGCAATAATGAGTATGGTATTTTCAGATTTAAATAATTATAATACAGAAAAAATTCTAAAGATGGTTCTACTACATGATTTGGCAGAATCACTAGTAGGAGACATGGTACCAGACCAAATTGATACAGATAAAAAGAAAGAATTGGAAAATGAAGCTTTTGAAAACATTATGGAAAAATTACCTGAAAACATCAAAAATCATTATTCTCAAATTTGGAATGAGTATCAGAAAAACACTACAAATGAATCCCAAATAGTTCATCAAATAGATAAATTAGAAATGGCTCTGCAAGCAAAAAATTATCAAAACAAAGGATATTCAAAAGAAAAATTAGAATCTTTTTTCAACTCGGCAGAATCTGAAATAACAGATAAGAGATTAAAAGAAATATTCAACAATATTAGAAAAGAGTAAACATGTCTGAAAAAGATGAATTAATTGAGGCGCAAAAACAAGTAATTGGAATTTTGTTTGAAGTAATTAAAAGATTACAAGAAAACAATGATCTTGATGAAGAATATTTTAAAATAATTTCAGAGGGCATAAAGAATCAGTCCAGACTAGATGAAATTATTAAAGAAAGGACTGAAAACGCCAAAATTGTTGGGAGATTGTTAGAACAACTAAAAACTTAGTTTCCACAACCACAATCATCATCAGAGAGTATTCTCAAATGTGCAGTTTGCTGGTATTTGTCCTGAATATAATTTGAGATGTTTGCAATGCGTATTCGTGGTTCTTTAGTTTTCCAGCTGCCCTCATTTTCAAACCAATATTCAATTTCATCAACATCATATCGTTCACCTGATTCAACTAATGATTTGAAAATGGATTTTATTTCATCAATTTCTGATTCAGATAGTTTGGATTTGTCTTCTATCATTGTAGTAATTTCATTTAGTTTTATTATTACAGGATTAGTTAGAGGCATAAATCAAAATTTCATTCAATTCTATAACAATCTTTTGTAGAGTGATTGTTTTTATAATAATCAAAATATTTGTGGAATATGCAATATTTTCAGGCTTTAAAATTAGGACAGAAAAGAGTTGCAGAAGCTAGAGAATATCTTAACAAGTTAACTGATGGCAAAGCAATGCCTGCATTGGCATTAACTGACACTAAATCCAACATATGGGAGCCAGTAGGCGAGGAGAATCTATATGCATTTGTAGATGAATCGGCAGGATTTGTTTTAACGGATAATAGTGGTTATATTCTTGCCCTAGTTGACAAAACAGGTTCATCTAAAACAATAGTTCAAGGAGTTACAAAACAACAAAAAGAAAATTTGGAGAAATTGTTTGCAGCAGATAATATTCCAAAATTTGAAGGCAAGGTAATTCTTCCAGTATAATAGCCGTAAAAATAAACGTAAAACTTTAGTTATGATACTGTGGAGATGATAAAATGAGTAAATTCTCCGAAGAGATTGAAGTCAGTGGACATCTAATAGATTCCTCAATACTGACCAAAATTTTTGATAAAATAATGGATCTGAAAGGAGAGTTTCAAGTACAAGAAATCAACATTGGCAAAAAGAAAACTGATCAATCATATGCAAGATTGTTGGTAAAGGGTAAAAATCAAAAACATCTTGATGAAATTTTAGAGACAGTATTTAGAGAAGGTGCAACTTCAAAATTGCAAAAAGAAATCGCATTAAAAAAATCACCAAAAAATTGTGTTATGCCTGATGATTTTTACAGTACTACAAACAACCACACCCAAGTTTTCCATAAAGGAAAGTGGATTCAAGTTGAAAACATGATGATGGACAAATGTATTGTAGTAAAAAACAACAGAGCATATTGTGTTCCTGTTAGAGATGTGAAAAAAGATGATCTCATAATAGTTGGAGATGATGGAATTAAGATTACACCTCCAGAGCGCCCAAGAGAAGGTGTCAATGTCTTTGAGTTTATGGGAAGTTCTAGCTCTAGTGAAAGACCAACACAGCATATTGCAAAAAAAGTTGCTGAAGACATTTACAATACAAAAAAGAAGGGCGGAAAAATCGTAATCGTTGGCGGTCCTGCCATAGTTCACACAGGAGCAGATGATGCAGTCTCTGAGCTGATCAGATCAGGGTACATCGATGGAGTCCTAGCTGGAAATGCACTAGCAGTTCACGATATAGAGTATGCTACAATTGGGACATCACTTGGAATGAATGTACATGATGCAACTTTAGCATATCATGGACATCGCAATCACATGGATGCCATAAATTCAGTATTCAAAGCAGGCTCTATTGCAAATATGGTTAAGGCAAAAAAATTAACGAAAGGGATAATGTACGAATGTGTGAAAAATAATGTGCCTTTTGTTTTGGCAGGTTCTATCAGAGATGATGGTCCATTACCTGACGTAATTACAGATGTTGCAGAAGCTCAAAGAGAGTACAAAAAAGTTCTAAAAGATGCAAGCATGGTAATCATGATTTCAACTATGCTTCATTCAATTGCAACAGGAAATATGTTACCAGCT
>JBFIEJ010000038.1:0-11882 GCA_041603475.1 Candidatus Nitrosopumilus sp.
TGGAACGTGCACTGAAAGGAAAATTTGTTTCATGTAATGTTCAGTACAGGGACTCAAAGACTGATGCACTAGTGTGCAATGTATTTGTACAAAAACCACCAGAGGGATTTTAGAAAATACCTAATATATGATAAAAAATAACAATTAATGAATTGGTTCTAGTTGATAAGAAAATTCTCTTTGGAGGATTGGCAATGATCATAGTCGGAATAATTCTTACCATCAACATCAATGCAACAATGCCTGTAGGCCAAGCTGGAATGACTGAAGAGGAGGCAATTGACTTGATGCTCGCTCAACAAGAAAATAAAGACTACAATACATTATCTGGAATTTTAATCGGAGTGGGATTCTTACTTGTGCTGATTAGCTTTGGCGCAAGACGCAGAAAGGGCAAAAAAGTTACAAAAGAAGAGAAAAAGCCTGCCGAATAATTAAAACATTTTAATCCAAAATTTACTAGCAATCTTCATTGATACAAGCTGAAATCAGCATCTATCCAATGGCTACAAAAACAACTAGCGCTAGTTTTTACATTGCAAAGGCTATCGAGTCAATTCAAAAAATGGATAATCTCAGATATGAGATAAACCCAATGGGAACAATTCTAGAGTCAGACAATATGGACACCATAAACTCTGCTGTCAAAAAGATGATGGATACAGTTCATAATTTAGGGATTGCAAGAGTTGAGGTGATAATTAAAATTGATTCAAGACAAGACAAGCAAGTCAAGATGGAAGACAAGCTTGATTCTATAAAGAAACATCTGAGTTAGAACTTTCTTAGTATTTCAAAATGAGTATTTCTCTGAGCTGGTACTCGACCAATCTCTTTTACCATTGTTGCCAACTCTTCTACTGATGATGCAGTGGGTTTTCCTGCAGCCCGATAAATCTCCTCAGAGAAAGCAGTTCCAACCAAGTCACTGCCTCCATTAGACAATGCAACCTGAGCTAATTTCTTTCCATATGCAACCCAATAAACTGAAATGTTATTCAACACATTTGCAAGCATTAGTCTTGATAGTGCAATAATCCTCAAATCATACACTGATGAGCATTCGTTATTTACCAGATGCTCTTGCTCAAGTTCGGTATTATCTAGACTGAATTTCAAAGGAATCAAAGTTAGAAAACCATTTGTTTTCTTTTGAAGATCTCGAATCTTAATGAGATGATCAATGATGTGCTCAGGCTTTTCAATATGTCCATAAAGCATTGTTACGTTGCTTTGAATTCCCATGTTGTGGGCCTCCTCAATTACATCAAGCCACTGTTGACCGGTACATTTTCCTCTTACAATCTTTTCACGAATATCAGGATGGAACAGTTCTGCTCCACCTCCTGGCATTGAATCAAGTCCGGCATCTTTGAGACGAGACAGAATCTCTTTTGTGGAATTTTTTGTTAATTTTGATAGATAATAAATCTCAGCTGCAGTAAGTGCTTTGATGTTTAATTGCGGATGACTCTTTTTTATTGTCCTCATCATGTCCTCATAATACTCCAGTGGAAGTTTTGGATGGAATCCTCCAACAATGTGGACTTCGGTTGCACCCATCTGTTTTGCAATTGCAACTCTTCCCTCAATCTCCTGAGGAGTTAGGGTGTATGCATCATCTGCACCCTCTTTTCTATAAAATGCACACATCTGGCAGCTAGCAGCGCAGACATTTGTGTAGTTCATGTAGTAAGATGCTGCAAATGTTACAGTATCTCCTACTAGTTTTTTTCTTGCATTGTCAGCTACTGCTGCAAGTAAATGTAAATTATCATAATTCATCAGATCCATTCCATCTTTGTAGGATAACTCTTCGCCAGATAATGCACGATCTAGGGCTTGGGATTCTCCTACTAGTTGTTCAAGCATGAACTATGCATCTCACATCATGATATATTCCTTCTATTCTCAAGAGATAAGTATCCGTGCGATAATTTCACATATGGTATTACCACTAGTTGATGAGAACAAGCCAAAATGTTACTTGTGTCATGAAGGATTTGAGAGCATAGAGAAACTACGAGAACACCAGAATTTGTCACATAGTGATTATTTTAAAGAAAATGAGAAACAGGACAAAAGAGAACCTGCACCTGGCGACGTTACGGTGTTTTAGATTTTTTCTTGTTAATTGATTTTAATAATTCTTGAGCTATCTCTTTTGAGATGTATGCCAAGTCATAGTGCTTGTCAATGGATAGTGCTTTTTTGAAATGATTAATTGCATTTTGCAAATCCCCCATCTCACCGAGGGATAATCCCTTGTAAGCTAAGGCCATTGTACACCTCTTATCTATTTTCAGAGCCAAATCATAGCAGTCAATTGCTTCTTGATATTTTTGATCAGAGTGCAAAGCTGCACCCTTATTCAGTAATGCATCAAGATGATTAGGATTAACTGAAAGGGCCTTATCATATGTGCGGAGTGCAAGTTTTACTCGTCCCATGTTTTGCAAAGTTGCACCCTTGTCAATTAGGGCCGAGATATTTTTTGGGTCTTTTTTTAAGACATGATCGTATAATTTGAGTGCGTCATCGTAATTTCCGTCTTCTGTGTATTCATAAGCTTGGGCAAGCATACTATCTAATTCAGCATCCAATGTGACTGATAATATTTCGTTAATAATATAGATTCACTAGTAGCTAATGAACAATCAACTGATCGATAGATCAAAACATAACTATACAGACCAAGTATTCTGATCATGATGAAATCGGTAATTATGGGGATTTTTATTGCAGGATTTCTCGGTGTTACAGTTTTCTCAATTACATCATATGCAGATTCTGCACCCCAAGTATGTATAGAACCATTTCCAGAAGACTCGAACCTATCGAAAATAAAAAAGGATCTTTACATCAAAGAAATCAAGGCAGGAATAACTGAATGGGAAAACATGCTAAAACAACAATCCCCCCTCCCAAGAGCGGAGAACTGGAAATGGAATATAGACATTGTAAACTATCAAGGTTCTATCAATTGCAACATTATTGTGAAATTCAAAGACAAGCCTGAAGGGGATGACAATAAACTAACTCTGGGAACTTTTCAGAAAGTAGGTGGTGTTGGAGTAATTAACATGTATTATTTTACACCATATTCTTGTGAGGTTAATCGAGACTCTCAGTATATCTATTATGGAGTTTGCAGAAGTCCAATTGATCTTGCTACAACTGAAGAGTTTGGTTCTATATTTCGCCACGAGTTTGGACATGCACTTGGTTTGAGTCATGTTGATATCAAGACATCTCTGATGCATCCAACTTTTGAATTAATTAGCTACAAGGGCAAAATTACTACTGGAGATGTAAAAAATGTCATTGACATGTATCCAGATGGATTATATTTTAAAGACATCATCCCTGAATCTGAAATTATAGAAGTAACAAGTCCAGAAAAAATAAAACCAATTCCTGATTGGATTCGCAACAATGCTGTATGGTGGGCAGATGGACAAATAGATGATACAACATTTGTATCAGGAATTAAATTTTTAATTACAAAGAAAATAATCATAATTCCACCTACTGCTTCTGGAGAATCTACAACAGACGAAATTCCATCTTGGATTAAAACAAATGCAAGATGGTGGGCAGATGGTGTAATTGAAGACAAAGTGTTTATCGAAGGAATTGAATTTTTAATCAAAAAGGGAATAATTTCAATTCCAATTCAACAAACTGATTCAGCATCATTAGATACAAGCACTGCTTCAAGTGATGATTCATCAGAGACACAAGAGACTTTGTGTTCAGGCAATGCAGGATGCTTTACAGGGGTTGTAACTTCAGTAATTGATGGAGATACAATCAAAGTGGACGGGCAATCTATCAGATTTGCACTAGTTGATGCACCTAAAATAAAATATGATGGAGGAAAATCTAGGAATTTTATTGAGCAGATTTGTCCTGTGGGTTCAACAGTTGTAGTTGATCAGGACGATGAACAGATTGAGGACAAATACGGTAGAATGTTAGGAGTGATTTATTGTAATGATTTGAATCTAAACAAAGAGTTACTTGATTCAGGTCTAGGAGATCTATATTCAGCATTTTGTGATCAGAGTGAATTTTCTACTCATTCATGGGCACTAAAACACGGATGTGCCGACTCAGAGAATGAAACAAATTAACAAATTCCAATATGCTTAAGTTCATTCAAAATTTACAAAGACATGATTCCTAAAGGTGACATACCTGGTGTATGTGTAGATTGTGGGGAACACATTATGTATTCTAAAAAGTCTATGCAGACTCATGGAGAATTGTTGAAGAAACACCGATGTCCAAAATGCGGAAATTTTGCACTAAAAACATTGAGTAAAGATTTGTAATTGTGAGAATTCCTTACAGAGTTTTGTCTAGTATGTTTAAAGGTCTTCTAAAGTCAAGATTATATTCTAAATTAAAAAACAATATCTGAATCCCTATGAATTTTATTACAAAAAAAGTCTTAGAATTCCAATACAAAAAGCTAGATGACTCTAAAAAGAGATTGAATCAACATTTAGAAAAAAGGGAATCTTTGATTAATTCTGATTCTAAAACAGAGCTTGAAAAAATAGAAAAATACATTGTGATTTGGAAGAAGAATATTACAAAAATAGAAAAAGAGATCAAAAAGATTGAAGATAAGGAATCTAAATCTTAAACTCCACTACGCTTAAGATGCATGTTTGTCTCTAGGATCAATTTCAAGTGACTTGTTAAAGCACTCCATTGATTCTTCATAGCGACCCAAACTTCGCAATGCAACTCCCTTGTAGTTCCAAAGGTCAGGATCATTCTGATTAAGCAATAATGCCTGCTCAAAGAAACCAAGTGCCATATCATAATTCCCATCATCTAGGGATTTCTGACCCTTAGAAACTAGTTCCTTTATCTCATCCACAATATACAATCAAAGTCATTTCTATTAAATCTGAAATGACACCATAAAATACTCATCAAAACTAAACAAACATTTAGCTAAACTATCAAAATTTAAATAAATTTTTCAATATAGAATAGTATGACACTAGATAAAACAGATGAGAGGATTCTCAAAAATCTAATGGTTGATGCAAGGCTGTCTGCAAGACAGATGGCACTAAAACTTGGAATGTCAACAGTTACTGTTCTATCTAGAATCAAAAAACTAGAAAAAGAGAAGATCATCAAAGGGTATACTGCTATTATTGATCATGAAAAACTAGGATACTCGTTAACTGCAATAATTGAGATTATGGCAAAAAATGACAAGATTCTAGGAATAGAGGAGGAGATTTCAAAGTTTGATAATGTATGCGGAGTATATGACATCACAGGTTCTACAGATACCCTAATCATTGCAAAGTTCAAGGAGAGAAATGAGCTGAGCAGTTTTGTCAAGAGTTTGGCTGTAATTCCAAATGTAGAGAACACAATTACACATGTAGTACTAAATACGGCAAAAGAAGATTTTAGATTAACATAAAGGAAAAACAATGAAAAAAACCAGCCTCTTCATATTTGTAATAATTATTTTTGCAACTGCACAAGCTGCTAATGCACAAGAGACTTTGGATATGGAACTAGAAGTTACAGACGAAGAAAAGATTATGCTCTTTTCAGGATTCATTATTGCAATAGGTGCGGTGTTTTTATTTCTAGCCAGAGACATCATACTGAGAAGAAAGACAACATATGACAAAAATGATCTTGAATCAAAAAAAGACAAGACGTTTGAGAAATATCACTCTGACTGGGGAGATGACTATGAAGAGTTGGGAAAGAGAAAGAACACTCCTGAAGACAAGAAATTCAGAGAAGCTGCACTAAATGATGAACTGCCAAATTACTATGAGATCCTAGGGGTCTCTCCAGATGCAACACCAGATGAGATCAAAAATAAATTCAGAGAGCTGGCAAAAAAAACCCACCCAGATAAGACAAAAGAGGATTCTGAAGACGAGATGGCAGAGATTAACAAAGCTTACGAGATACTTTCAGACAAAGAGAGCAAAGAGAGATATGATAGATACTTCAAAGTATCCTAGACAGATTCTATCTTTACAATAATCATACTCAGTTCAATTGATGTCGGGGTCTGCACACTGTTTGTAAGGTTGGTGATAATTTCAAGATTCAAAGAGTCAATACTGGTTGTAATTTTAAGATCTGCAAACTCTGTGTTTGGCCCTAGCATTTTTTTTGTCAATAGTGGAACTACTGAGAGGTCCTCGATTACCCCCTTCATCTTGTAGGCAAACTTCTCTGAAAAGTAGACACCGCCACGTGTAGTAGGCTCATTTACAGGAGTTGGAGAGTTTGTAATAGATACACCAGTTATTGGGTATATCTGGCCATTTAGGGCTAGTGTGAATTTCAGAGGAGAGATTTCATTGGATTTCATTAATTTTTCAAGCAAATCCGGATTAACTGACATTCAAGTGATACCCATTTCGTAATTCTATTGAATCTTTCTAAGAGATATTACAGAAAATGAAAAAAGACGGATCATCTTTAAAAACAATAATTTGATCATTTCATTATTGCAACAGTTCGCAAACACTGTTTCGATGAGAAATGAAATTCTCAGTCTGATGGTAGAAAATGGGTTAAATGACGATTGTTATATCGAGATGTTAGACTATACTATTGACCTCTTTGAAAGCCAAGGCCTTGGAACTGATTATTATGGATATCATAATATCAATCACGAACTAGAAGTAACATATGTATCACTATTAGCTGCAAAACAAGAAAAAATTCAGTTGTCCCCTGAGGATGTAAAGTATCTATTCATTTCAGCTTTATTTCATGACTTTGATCCTCAAAAGAACGTAGACAAACCTCACGAAGAGAGTGTCTTGAGATTTATTTCAATGGACAAAAAGCTACAAGAATTACTAAAAATTGCAAATGTTGATTTAGAAATTATCAAGGTTCTAATTTTAAGAACCACATATCCATGGAGTGGTGAACTAAAAAGAAATGCACTTGCACAAATAAAACAATGCTTTGAGAAATCAGAGATGACAAGGGACAGCAAACAAAAACAACAACACATTATGGATATGGGATGGTATCTATCAGTTGTCGACAGAGTTAGTGGTTATGCTTTAGGCGATTTTACAAAAGCCATGGGAATGGCAAAGATGAATGCACATGCACTTGCATGGATGCCATCATTAATTGTAAGAAGTGCAGTTGCATATTTTGAAGAACTGCTAAACAAAGAAACAGACATGGCAAAAGAAATTCTCAAAGTTCTTCCAAAAGAGATGAGAAAGAACTTTTTCAACACTGTTTTAACATTTATGAGAATCAGACAGCAAGAGATTACAATTCAGGCAAATTATGCATATGACAATCTCAAACTGGTTCCAACAATTGAGAACATGACTACACGATCGGATCCAAATTTTATTAAAAATCTATATGAAATATTTTTAGAACTTCCAACACCATTACAATTTGAAAAAGATAATTTTGAGAAATCAGTCAAGGATCCAGAAGTAATCATCAACACTCTTCGATTAAATGACTGCCATGGAGAAATAGTAGGATTCTCAAAAGGTGGACCATTAGAAAACTACAAGCTACGCGAAGAAATTAGAGATGAGAATTACGGTCTAAACAACACAATATTTCTTGAACCACTTGCACTAAAGATGGGCTACTGGGGATTAAAGGGAGGTAGTGAAATGCGCCATTTGTTTATCATGCAATCACATTCGATGAAATACAAGTATCTGACTAGCTTTGCACTCAGAGATGTAATCAGGGCAAGAATAGACAAAGAGCAGGCAGAGTTTGTAACCTTGTTTGATCCTGAAAGATGGGATTACTATAGAATCAAAATTTAGATTCAACATATGAAAACGGTACTAAAATCACTTGTAGCATCAATTAAGGGCGATGTAATTTACCAAAAAGAGATTACAAAATTTTATTCAGTAGATAGCAGCTCCTACAAAATCCAGCCAAAAATTATTGTAATTGTAAAAGATGAGGCAGACGTTGTAAATACAGTAAAAATTGCAAAAAAATTCAAAACATCAGTGACTGTAAGGGGCGCAGGAACTGGTCTTGTAGGCAGCGCACTCAACTCTGGAATAATTTTGGATTTGAAGAACTTGGATCAATGTAGTGTTTCTAAAAACTACATCAAGGTAGGACCAGGCACACTCAAAGGAATCCTCGATAAGAAATTAAATAAAAGCAAAATGTTCTTTGCACCAAACCCATCAATTGGATCTTTTTGTTCAGTTGGCGGAATGATTGGAAACAATTCCAGTGGAAGTCGTAGCTTAAAGTATGGAAGTGTAATTGACAATGTTTTTGAGATTACTTTTGTCAACGGCGATGGAAAGATAATAACACTACCTCAAAACAAAACAGTTGGAAAGAAAATTTTAGAATTGAGAAAACAAATTGATGAAACTAAATTTCCCAATGTAACTAAAAATTCCTCAGGATACAGAATTGACAAAGTAAAAACAATTAATGACACACACAAAATTATCATTGGTTCAGAAGGTACACTTGGTATTGTGTTGTCTGCAAAATTAAAAATTATTCCAGTACCAAAGAAAAGAATTCTTTTTGTCATAGAGTACAATTCCATTAATCAAGCTGCAAAAAACTGCACTCATATCATTAAAACTAGACCATCTGCAATTGAGATTGTAGACAAGACAACACTAATCCAGATAAGATACAAGTTTAATCCCAAAACAAAGTGCTTGCTATTTGTCGAATATGATGAGAGAGTAAATTCAAAACAAAATCAGCTAAAAGAAATAACAACTGGAAAGATTTGCAAGGTGTTAAAAAACAAAAACGAGATTTTCAAATGGTGGAAGTTCAGAGACTCATCCTTGCACTATAGCTTAAAATCAATTAAAAAAGAAAACAGGTTGCCACACATCATAGAGGATGCAGCAGTTCCACTAGAAAGACTACCTAAACTATTTGCAGCAATATCAAAGATAAACAAAGAGTTCAAGACAAGATCAATAGTTTATGGACATGCAGGTAATGGAAATATTCATGTTCGTCTAGTTGGAAGCCAAAAGACAAACATCAAAAAAATTGCAGATCGCTATTTTAGTGAGATAATCAAGCTTGGAGGCACCATCTCTGCTGAGCACGGAGACGGTCTTGCACGCTCAGAGTTTATCCAAATGCAATATGGCTCTGAGAATTATCAAATCTTCAAAAAAATTAAGAGGTATTTTGATTCAAGTAACTTGCTAAATCCAAACAAGATAATCTCAAAGAAAAGCACAGTTTTAGAGAATCTTGAAATTAACTAAGAATTTTAGATGTAAAATCAAAATCTGCAACGCAGAAACGCTTTATTAACAAAAAAATCGTCCACAATATCGTGTTAAGTCGGGGCATAGGATTTTTACTAATTTTACTAGTTTGCACTGTTAGTTTTACTCCAGTCTTTGGATTAACAGAATTAGAAAGAGCTGACATTGAAAACCCAAGATTAGAAAATGCTTTTGGTTTGTTAATTGGAGACAACATTAATGTCAACCACCAAGTCCAGATCTCTTCAGACATTACAAACAATCAAGTAAAGACACAGACGTTTGTCTATCTTGTACAGATCAAAGACAAGACAGGTTTTGTTGTATCACTTGGTTGGATCAGCGGACAGCTAACACCTGATCAGCAGCTCAGTCCATCATTATCGTGGTCACCAAAAATTGAAGGAGAGTACACTGCAGAAATTTTTGTTTGGACAGGTCTGAAAAACCACAGCGCACTTACAGAATTTACAACACTGAACATCAATGTTAGCTAAAAAGTTGACAAGATAATTTCAGCTCAAAATGTATTTGTTATTTAAGAAATGCGAATAATTTGTTCCTATTTTAATCAAAAATGTCTCCGATACGAAAAAAATCGTCGTGCAATTGCATTATTAAGATCGGAGGTTTGCCTCTTAGTGAAAAAAGTTCAACAAGTTCTCGCTAATAGAACCTTGAGGCTATTGCAATTATGACAATAGGATATTGTGTTAAGTGCCGAGACAAACGAGAAATCGGTGGCGCAAAACCATACACCATGAAAAATGGCAAGCCTGCAATAAAGGGCACATGCCCAAAATGTAGTACTGCTATTTTCAGAATTGGTAGAGGTTAAAATTCCCAACTAGGAATTTTAGTACTGCCATTCAGTAGTAAGGCCATTCCACAGCGAACGCATTGGGGATGGATCTTTTTCTATTTCTTCTGTAATTCTATTTTTTAAAACAAAGAAAAAATTCTCTAGCGCGTCAATTCCGCCATCAGCATATAATTCATGACCGATCTCTGTAATTCTCTTATGCTTTTGAGGAATTTCTGCAGAATCAGGATTTTGCAAACAAAAAGTCATCAAATCAATTAATTCCTCTTCTAGCATAAAGTCCATTTAAAAAATAAATTTTAGATGTAGGATTTAGACCTTTTCAAAATAAACAATAAGAATATCAGATTTTTAGTTATGCACTGCAATGGAGTTACGACATCAAACCAATTCTTCTAAACTTTTTGAGGATGTCAATAGTTATTGATATGAATAATTATTTCACTATGGTTACAGGAGCTTTTGCCTTATGTAACACAAAGTTTGAGGTACTTCCAAAAAACAATTCCTTTGGAAACCCCATTCCCCTTGAACCTATAACAATTTGATCAATCTTATTTGCAGGGTTGTTGGCAAATGTGGTCAAATCAATACCTGAAGAATGACCTCCAATAACTACTCCTTTGAATTGAATCTTATTTTGTTCTACTTTTTTCTTTGCAAGATGCATTAATTTTATCGCTACATCATTCCATTTTTCCTCTGGAAGTATAGGGGCACGAACTGCAGAAAATGCACTAAAGCTTGTATCACTATGAACGCCAATAATCATGGCATCTGATAGTTTTGCAAAAGAAATTGCCTTATCTAATCCTCGTAGAGAATGCTTTGATCCATCCAAACAAACCATGATTCTCTTATTTGCCATGGTTAATAGAATCAGAGTTTTCTATTTATTCTAAAAGATGATTATTGATTTTGATAACCAGCCATTTATCTTAATTTAAAATTAAGAGAGTCAACTAATTTCATGAAACTCGTCTTTAGAGGACTATTTGACAGAATACATCACTATAGTATCAACGATAGTATCACTACAGAGATTCCTGCAAGAACATAGAATCCATAAAATGCCTTTTTATGACGAGGAATGGCAAGTTTTGCTTTTTGTTTTAATTTCAGATTCATCATTGCATCACCTTTATAGAAAAGCGAGAACATTGTGAAAAAAAATCACAATTTAGTTCTGGTCTAGGGAAATATTGTTCTCGCATAACATAGATACAATACTCTTGATGATTAACTAGGGTAAGCTGAATAGCTTACCGCAGTCTATCTTTAGGTATTATCAACTAACACCATGAAATCACAACAAATCTCAATCTGGGATAAAATGGTACATGCTCCATTCAAAAAGGTCGTAAAATTTGATCTTATATGTCTTGGAATTGGCATAGCAATAGGAATGGGAGCTGGTGCCTATCTTGTTGCTAGCGGATTACTTGGCTAGTAATAATTTTTTTTATCAAATTATTAGAGGGAAAATTTCTACATTTCTGTACAATTAAGATGAGAAACATTATTGGCAGTCTGAAAATTAATCTTAAAATTATAAATCACAACAATTTTGATTTTCAAAGTTTGTAACTAAATTTTTTTAATTTTAATTTTTATAATTATCGTAACCCATGAAAAGGGTGTGATAGTGTGTTAATTCTATTTGTCTGATTTTGGAGCTTCTGTTTTTGGCTCTTCTTTCTTTGGTTCTTCTTTTTTGTCATCATTTGCGACGACTATTGTTGGTTTTGTTTCATTTGTCATACTATATAGAA
>JBFIEJ010000039.1:0-11657 GCA_041603475.1 Candidatus Nitrosopumilus sp.
CATGATTAAATAGGAGTAATATTGTTTATAAAGATTTTGCATGATTGATCCTAATTGTTACAATTCATGATCAAAGTTTTCAAAAACATGTGAATTTTTTAATTTTTTAGATCAAAATGAAATTTCTTACTGACTAACCCTAATCCAAGGGTTTAGAAACAAAAAATGTCTTTAATAATTTGATAAAACGTGGATATTTTTGAAATATTTGGAGAATATTCGTATTTTGGAATCTTTCTTGTGTTAATTGGAGTTAATGCTTCTCCAATTCTGATGCCTCCAAGCTGGATTGTATTGACATCATTTTATCTTCTTGATCCAACTCTGAATGTATTTTTTCTTGCAATAGTTGGTGCAACCGGTGCCACAATTGGACGATATTTTCTCAAAAAGATTAGTGGATTATTTAGGAGATTTGCAGGAGAAGAACAAAAATCTAATCTTGATATAATTGGTGATTACCTAAATCGAAAGAAATACGGCTATCTGATAGCCTCCTTTCTCTTTGGTGCGACCCCCTTACCAAGTAATATGCTATTCATTGCATATGGTCTGATGCGTGCCAAAAGTGTGGGAATCTATATTGGATTTTGGTTTGGTAGGGTTCTTTCGTATGTTGTTATGATTTATTTTGGAAATGCTGTATTGACTCCATTTCTTGAAATCTTTGAGGATAGACTAACTGGAATTTTGTTAATAGATGGTGTGGGAATTGGGGTGTTGGTAATTTTTGCTTCCATTAATTGGACTGTCTTAATTACTCAGAGAAAAATTAAATTTGTCAAACCAAGAATATGGAGATTCTAAATGAGCACTCTGAATTCCTTAAAAAATGAAGTTGAAAAAATCATGGGAAATGACTCTGCACATGATTTTGCCCATATAATGAGAGTTTACAAAAATGCAAAAACAATTTCTAAACAGGAGAAAGCTAATGAAAAATTGATTTTAAGTGCTGCCCTACTTCATGATATTGTTTCATATCCTAAATCTGATAAACGCTCAAAGAATTCCTCAATTGAGAGTGCAAAAAAATCAAAACAAATTCTTAAAAAATATAATTTTACTGAAGAGGAAATTAGCATAATTTCTTATGCTATTCGTGATCATAGTTTTTCACAAAATAAAGTTCCATCCTCCATTGAAGGAAAAATTCTTCAGGATGCTGATCGACTAGATGCATTAGGTGCAATCGGTATTGCTAGGGTATTTGCAACCGGTGGTTCTCTGAAGCGCCCCTTTTACAACCTTGATGATCCTTTTTGCAAGAAAAGAACTCCTGATGATAAAGTTTGGACAGTAGACCATTTTTACAAGAAATTATTAAAACTAGAATCTCTAATGAATACAAAATATGGAAAAATTGAAGCTCGAAAGCGCACTAAAGTATTGAAAGAATATCTAAATCAACTAAAACAGGAACTTTAGCCATAATCGACATATCTATCATATCGTTTTTCAACTTCATTGTTTTCACCTGACTGAATCTTTTTGTATTCCTCATTTTTTCTAAAATCAATGTATTTCTGAATTGCCTCGAACTCTTGCTCCTTTGGGTAGGAATCAAATACAGGTTCTAACATTTTAAAATATTCTAGTGTTTTCTCTCTGTATTCTTCTCTTGTGGGTTTTTTGATGCCCTTCATTCTAAACCAAATTACTGCCCAACTAGAGCCTATTACATGAGGCAATAAGTCAAATGCTCTTTCAATCTCAAATCTTTCGTCGTTTCTCATGATTCCTGAAGAAATTTAGAAGCTGATTTTGCAAAATATGTAACTATCATGTCTGCACCTGCTCTTTTTATCGAGTATAGAATTTCTTCAGTAATGTCTTTCTCATTTACATATCCTAATTGAGAAGCAGCTTTTACCAATGCATATTCTCCTGAAACACTATAAGCAGATACCGGAATATTGAATCTTTTTCTTGTCTCTGCAATCAAATCCAAATATGATAAAGCTGGTTTTATCATTACGATGTCTACTCCTTCATTAATGTCAGTTTCTACTTCCATCATTGCTTCTCGAGCATTTGTGTATGGGACTTGGTATGTTTTTCTATCTCCAAATTTAGGTGCGCATTCTGCAGCATCTCTGAATGGAGAATAAAAGTTTGAACGATGCTTTGCAGAGTGTGACATTATTGAAACATCTGAAAATCCTTCATCATCAAGTGCTTGTCTTATAGCTGCTACTTGACCATCCATCATAGCAGATGGTGATACTGTATCAACTCCTGCCTTTGCTTGACTAACTGCAATTTTTGTTAATGTGTCAAGACTAGTATCATTATCAATTTTATCCCCTTGAATTATTCCGCAATGTCCTGTCGATGTAAACTGACAGAGACAAACATCAGCCATAATGACTATTTTATCACCAAAGTTTTTTCTAATTTGAGCGATTGCTTTTTGAACAATTCCGTTATCCTCAAATGCAGAACTTCCTGCTTCATCTTTTTGTTTGGGTATTCCAAATAACATGATTGCGGGAATTCCTAAATCACTAATTGTTCCAACTTCATCATTAATGTCATCTAATGGTAGTCTTTCAATCTCTGACATTGATTCAACTTTGACTCTTGTTTTAAGATCTTCTTGTACGAATACTGGACAGATAAAATCTCTTGGAGACAATGTAGTTTGCTGTATTAATTGGCGCATCTTCTCAGAGGTTCTTAATCTACGCAATCGCCTAGTTGGAAATGACATGTTAGAAATTCTCTTTGGGTAAAATATAATCCTAGTCTGCCTTTTTTTGTTTTTTATAGTCAAATAATTTGCTTGCCAACTCTACTACGTCTGGTTTTCCTTGCTCGGATGCTTTTCTGATATTGTTCATTGGTGTTGAGACAATACTTTCGACTACTGCTTTAGTCAATTCATCAATAATTTTGATCTTTTTTTCATCTTTTTCATCAAGCATTTGTAGTGCTTTTTGTAATTCTTTTTCTCTTAGATGCTCTATGTTTTTGAATACATCTTTTACCAGTGGTTCTGCTTCTAATCTTTTCATTGAGGCTTCTAATACAGATACTTCCTCGCTAATTATATTTTCAATTGATTTTACCTTGTTTAACCGTGCATTCATGTTTTTTTCAACCATTTCGGCAATTTGATCAAGATTCATCAATTTTATTCCTCTGATATTTGCAACTTTTTCATCCACTGTTCTTGGATTTGATAAATCCAAAATCATCATTCCATTATTTTTATTATTCATAGCTTGAGTGATTCTCTCTTGAGTTACCAGAAAATATGGTGCAGTTGTTGCCACAAATAATACATCATAGTTGTTAAATCCTGAAAGCACCTGTTCAAATTTTACTGGATTTCCACCCATTGTTTCACAGAATGCCTCTGATCTTCCTAATGTTCTACTTGTAACATCAAAAGCATATCCTCTTCTTTGTAGTGATTTTGCAACAAGTGTTGATACTTCCCCTGTTCCAATTAACAAAACTTTTTTTGTTTTTAATTCGTCGATATTCTCTTCTGCAAGCTTTACTGCCATAGAACCTACTGAAATTCCTCCTTTTCCTATTCCACTGGAGTTTCTAATTCTGGTTCCAATTCTAATTGCTTTATCAAATAATGTATTGAGATGCTGACCTGATGCTTTAATTTTTCTTGCAGATGTAATAGAGTTTTTTATTTGTCCTAGGATCTGTTCTTCTCCTAATACCATTGAATCTAATCCTGAGGTTAGTTTCAATAGGTGGTGTATTGCTTCTTGATTTTCAACAAATTCTACATTCTCATTAAATGCATTTTCCTCAAGACCTGTTAGTGATGCCCATGTTTTTTTGATTTTGTCTGAATCAAATGTATCTGATTTTGCAAATAGCTCAATTCTATTACATGTTTGAATGATTACACATTCGTCTAGTTCTGAGTGTTTGATGAATTTATCATATGCATTTTCAACATCTCTGATTGTGAATTGTTCAAGAATATGGATTGGTGAGTTACGAAAAGTTACACGTGCATTAATGATATTTTGTCTCATTTCCAATTCCTCAATATTGTTATTGCTCGCTTTTCAGCCTTTTTTACCTGTCCGTCTTTAATTAACTGTTCAATTTCACTATCTTTCAAAATTTTATTTAAAACCTCTTTTCTCTGAGATTGAGTTGGGATTGATTCTTTAGCCAAATCCCTTGCGATCTTTTGAATTTTAATCTGGTTAATGTCCTGTTTTGTGATTATTTTTTTGAGTATTTTCTCCGATTTGGTTTTAAGTTTCTTTGACATTGCAGGACTACGTCCTCCAGTAAATATTGCTATTTGAATAATATTTTCAAAATCAATTATTGCAGGATTTGAAAAATCACTTTCATCTGGATTATCTGAACTATACACTATGACCTTTCTTTTTTTTGCTGCATTGATAATTTTTTGATTGAGTATCTTATCATCAGTGGTTGTAATTAGTATGTCTGGGGTGTTTTTTGAAATGAATTTTGAATCTGTAATTTTTTGTTTTATGATTTTGATTTTATTTTCTTTCCCTATTTTTTTTATTTCAGGAATGGTTGAATCACTAATTACTGAAATCTGACAGTCTTGGTTTATCAAGGATTTAATTCTCTTGTAAGCCTCATTTCCACCTCCCACTATGGTTATCTTCTTACCGTGAAGATTAAGATCAACTATCATCGATCCAAGAGACTAGCGTTTCTATTTATGTATTAGATTTAATGCGTAAAATCCTAGCTACATTTTTAATTGAATGGACAAGTAAATGACTTGTTGACTGGCATGGATGAATTTGATAAAGAACTGTTAAATGAAATCCAATGGACTTTTCCACTAGTTACAAGACCTTTTGATGCTATTGCAAAAAAATTTGATACGACTCCTGAAATTGTAAAAGAGCATTTGAACAATCTCAAAGAAATTGGAGTTTTAAGACAGCTTAGTGCAATTTTTGATACTAGAAAACTAGGATACACAAGTTCACTTGTTGCAATGGAGATTGAGCATGATAAACTAGAATATGTTGCAAGTCAGATTAATCGTCATCCTGGTGTTAGTCATAATTATGAACGTGATCACCAGTTTAATCTTTGGTTCACTTTGGCTGTTCCACCTGGCTCTGATTTGAAAATGGAGCTTGAGAAATTTAATGTTCTAAAGGGAATCAAAAAGGTTAGAATGCTTCCAACATTACAGCTGTTCAAAATTGGTGTTAAACTTGACATGGTAGATGAGAAGAAACATGATGTTGCCCCATCTGAAGAGAAAAAAGAAATTAAAAACATAAAATTTGAACCAACAGAACAAGACAAAGACTTTATTCGTGAACTTCAAAAAGATATGGAAATTATTGATGAGCCATTTGTAAAGGCAGCTCATAATCTTGGAATAACTGAAAATGAATTGTTTGCAAAAATGAAATATTATGAAGAGATTGGTGTTATGAGACGATTCGCTGCTATTTTACGACATAGACAAGTTGGATTTACTGCAAATGGTATGATTGTTTGGAAAGTTCCAGAAGAGAGAATTTCCGAAGTCGGAGCTACTTTGGGATCCTTCCCACAAGTCAGTCATTGCTATGAGAGACCAACATATTCTGATTGGCCTTACAACGTATTTTCAATGATTCATTGCAAAACACATGATGAGGCAAATGAGATGGCAAAAACTATTCAAGATCAGATCAATGTAGATGATTACAAAATTCTCTTTAGTTCTCGTGAATTTAAAAAGACAAGAGTAGAGTATTTTGTTGAAAATTCATTTACTTTAGAAGAACCAGTAACTGCTTCCTAGATTTCATTTTCATCATGTCCTACGACATGAATTGTACAAAAATACTGATCATTCATGTTACAATAGTACTGAGATTTCTCTCCGCACATCTTACATGGTGGTTTTTCATCTTGTTCTGATAGTTTAGAATGGTAAATCTTACTTCTATTTGAGATGCTAGAATCTTTGTAAATTCTAGTTAGAGTGGTATAGTACTCTAATTCCCCTTGGTTTAACCCCTCTTGATTCTTAATTTTTTTAGTAATTTTTTCCCATTTTTTATACTCGCCAATTTTAGCAAGCTTCATTTTCTCTATGATTTCTAGAGTTTTTTTAGAATCAACTGTAATGTCCATTTGTTTTTAATTGGCTTGGGGTGTTGCCTTTAATTCATAGGAAGGCCAAGTATTATACAACTCTTCAATCTCTTTCATGTCATTTGCTGAAATGTATTGTCCTTTTGTTATCTCTACATAGTTTACAATCTCTTCTTCACTAACTACTGTAGGAAATACTGATGCAAATCCTTTCTTTGTCATGATAAACTTCATAGACAATTCTGTAATGCTCAAATCATTTCTTTCTGCAATGGGTCTGAGCTGTTCTACTTTTTCTAATGATGCTTTAATCCACTCTCCCTTTCTTACTGATCTGTGATCTTTTTCATCGATTTTTGTATCTGCATTCACTTTACCTGTTAGAATGCCTGATGCTTCTGGTACTCTTACCAGAATTCCTACATTTTTCTCTTCAGCTTTTCTCATCAATTCATTTCCTGGTGTTTGCTCTAAAATATTGTAAACTGTTTGAACTGCACTAAGATTTGGTCTATCCATTGCTTCCAAACCTTCCTGAGTCCACCCAATTGCTGGACCTAGTGCTACCTGATATGTCTTAATTGATTTGTCTTCTATGAAACTATCTAGAACCTTGAAAATTGAATCGTCTCTGATATGTTTTAGTTTTGGATTATGTAGTCCATACATGTCTAAATGATCTGTTTGTAATCTCTCTAAGCTATTTCTTAATGCCTTTCTTGTAAAATCTTCATCAAATTGTTGAGGAAGCTCACTATGTCCTATTTGCTCTACTCCTTCAAAATCATATCCGTATTTAGTTGAGATAACGATCTCGTCTCTCATATCTTTGAACACCTCTCCGATTAGTTTTTCGCTTTTACCTTTTCCATACATGTCTCCAGTTTCAAAAAAGTTAATTCCTAAGTCATATGCCTTCTTGAGCATTCGTTTGGCTTCATCTTCCTCGATTTTTTTACCCCACCAATCAAGTGCAATGGACCAAGCTCCAAATCCTAATTCTGATACTTTGATGTCTGTTTTTCCTAGTTTGTTGTAATTCATTTTTTTCACCTTTATCTTGAGATTTGTCTCAAAACTATCATCTGAATTGAAATTTCATCATTTATGTTTATCCAAGATTTGCATCTCTGAATTTGATTTTTGCTAGGCTGAATGTGGTTTTTCTTTTTAAAATGATATTTTTAGAAATGTCTAACCTAGACTGGATATTAGTGGTATGACGTCTTTTTTGACACACACGATCATTGGAACATCATTTTTGACATATGTTGATACTTGAGTTTCTCTCAAATCCATGATTAAATTTTGAAAATCTACAATGTTATCCACTTCAAATGCTAACATGAAATCCTCATCATGTATTCCAAATGAATATGTGGTATTGAGAACAATCTGTGGGTATTTTTTACTAACTTCTATATGCTCATCCATTATTTCTTGGCGTTTTTCTTTTGGTAGTAGATACCATTCTCTAGTCTTTGTAAAGGGGTAAACAATAACATGCTTTTTTGGTTCATTACCTGTTACAAACCCGTGAGCTTTTTGTTCTTTGACATAAATCGATGGTCTTGTGCATGACAAATATGTCATAGTTGGGATGATGTATTTTCCGAATACTGTTTTGTACAATTTTTCAACTACTATTTGAATTTCTTCAACTGTTTTTGCTGCAAACCAAAACAAAAAATCCGCATCATCTCTTAATCCTAAATTAGAATATGATCTAAACATTATTCCTGAATTTCTAATTACATTTTCCACTTCTTTTGCAGATTCTTCTTTTGCTAAATCTGCCATCCATCTCCATTTAGGATCTACTTTGAAAAATGAGAAATTAAAAAAATATTGTTCATTGTCTTCTGACATGTTTTTTCAATTCTTGAAACCCTATTTAAACAAAAAACTAATTTCTCAATTACAGAATCTCTATGATTTTATCTTGGGATCTGCTTCCTGATTTAATTTGAATGTCCCTTGATGATACTTTGGAATGCCTTGCTAATTTTTTTACAATTTCTTTATTTGCTTGATCTTTGACAGGTTTTGATTTAATCCCGATATTGATTTGGCCGCCTTTTATTTTCAAAAACTTTTTAGAGAATTCAACTATTACTTTGAAAATCAATAATTTTTAAGAAATTTTGAAGGATTAAAATTGATTATGCAGTTTGTTCCAAGACCCAGTCATAACCTTCTGCTTCTAACTTGTCAGCAAGTGATGCATCTCCAGTTTTTAATACTTGGCCTCTTGCAAATACATGAACGAAATCTAATTTGTCCAAGAATTTTAGAATTCTGGCATAGTGAGTAATTACAATTACTGTTGCATCTTTTCCTGATACCTTACTGATAGCCTTTGCAACTGCTTGTACAGCATCAATATCTAAACCTGAATCTGGTTCGTCTAAAATTGAAATCTTTGGTTTTAGTACTGCCATTTGTAAAACTTCGGCACGTTTCTTTTCTCCTCCTGAGAATCCTTCGTTGAGGTATCTTGAAAGAAACTCTTCTTTTAATCCCACTTTTTCTAAATTCTCTTTGAGATATTTTTGAAATTCTCTTACTGTGATGAAGACTTCTCTGTCATCACCTTCAAGTGCTTTGCTCAATGAATTGTAAGCTGTTCTAAGAAAATGAGAAAACCCTACACCTGAAACCTCAGTTGGATATTGAAAACCTAAGAACAAACCTTTCTTTGCTCTTTCATCAGCTGATAATTCTAAAATGCTTTCACCATCTAACAAAATGTCCCCTTTAGTAACTTCGTATTTTGGATGTGCAAGTAATGTGTATGCTAGTGTACTTTTTCCAGAACCATTTGGTCCCATTATGGCATGTACTTCTCCTGGACCTGTTTTTAGATTGACTCCTTTGAGAATCTCTTTACCTTCTCTTGTAACATGAAGATCTTTGATTTCTAAAACTGCCATGTTGCAATTTGTTTTGTTTCTATATATAATACCGACGAAATTTAGCTGATCCTAACGACGTTTTTTGATAAAATGAAAGGGGGGGGGGTTAATATTTGGCCAGAGATGGTCTCAAAGTAATTTTGAGTTTGTAGCTTGTTAGAATCTCTTTACATCTATTTCTGATAGTAACTTCAGTTACTCCTGCAATACTTGAAACGTCTCTTTGTAGTACGCTTTGTCCAAGTAATACTGATGCCACATACAGATATGCTGCGGCAATTCCGTTTGGAGCCTTCCCGTCTGCAATGTTACTATCTTTTGTTTTCTCAGCAATTTCTAAGGCTAGTCTTTCTACTCTAACCTCAGTTTGAGTCATGTTTGCAATCTTTGAGATGTATTTGTCCATGGTTACAACTGGGGCAGTTAATTGTCCCATTTCCATTACCATGGTTCTATAGTATCTAGCTGCAAGTTTTGTTTTTGATTTTACATCTTTTGGTGGACAAATTCCTCGGCAAATTTCTTCAAGGGATCTTACTACTTCACATTGTTTACATGCCATGTAAATTGTAGCTGCAGTGATGCTAACTACGGATTTTCCTTTTACTTCGACATGTCCATCCAAGTTTCTGTAGATCATTGAAGCAGTTTCTAACACATTCTTTGAAAGATTAAGACCATTACATGTTTCGCCCATTTTGGTTAAAACATTTGCAAGTCTTCTTTCTCTTGGTGAGGAAACTCTTACTCTTTGTTGCCATTTTCTGAGATTGTGCATTTGGTTTGCGACTTCGTGGTTGATGGTTTTTCCACTAAAGTCTTTTGCACTAATTGAAATTTCAGTTGTTATTCCCAAGTCATGTTGGGAGTAAGTTGTTTGTCCTGTTGCTCTTGCTAGCTTCATCTTGTCTTCGAGATTTGAGCTAATTGTTTCTGGACCAGAGTCTGCCATCTGATCAGCGACTACAACGCCGCAACCAGAGCAGATTATTTCACCGTTCTGCATGTCATCAACTAATGATGATTGACACTCAGGACAGTTTTGGTATTCTAGTATGTTCATTTTTTTCTTCTCCTAAATTTTTTCTTTGTATTGTCAGGAGAATATTCAGCAGCGAAAACACTTTTGCCAATGTATTTTTTTATGCTGTTTGTTAACGGAGTAGCTGATGCAAACGGTCTTTTTACTGGACCAATCAATTCCATTACTTTTGCAACTCTAGTTCCTTTTTCGTCACAGAGTATCTGTCCTTCAACTAACTCTTTAGATAGTTGAATGATTACCCTGCCACTACCGGCTAGGTGCATTATTTCGCCTACCTCCTGCAATTAAAAACACTAATCATGATATTCTTATCATAGACTTCTGTCAACTTTACTTTAGCTAAGAGCTAGAATTGATTTTATTTTGATTGTTTGGACCTTTTAGCAACTAGTTTTTCCGAAATTTTGTTAAGAATAATTGTCTTGGAGGATCCTTTTGGTAATACGACATAACCTGACCTGACAAAAGGTCGTCTTGGAAATCTAACCTTATCTGCTGACTCTTTTATTTCAAAACCTGCAGCTTTAGTTGCATCAATTAATTCTTTTAATGAAGGATCAAAAACACATTTGTCTAATCCGATTCTACGGCCTTTAGATTTTTTTAAATTCTTGTTGAAATAATCCAACCAGATTACGACATGTTCGTAATCTTTCATTTTATTCGTTCAGTAAAATTGCGTTAACTATTCCGTTTTGTCCTGGTTTGGAAACTACTTTGCATTTACCTTCTTGTGTTTCAAGAATTGCACCTTTTGTAATGATGCCACGTCTTTGATAATCATTGTTTGTTGCGTTTTCTAAAACTTTGATGATTTTTGTTTTCTTTACTTTGTCTTTCCCATTTGAAAGATTAACAAAATCAATTGATTTCAAAGCTGTTTTTTTATTATTTCCACGAACTCTTCTTGTTATTGTAACTTGAGCTGCATTAATTGCTTCATTTGGATATCTGTCAGTTTCATACTTTCTTCTAATTCTTAACGGATGTCTTCTTCCTCCAGTTATTTTACTGGTTGCTAGATTCTCTACTGACTTTCTCACAAAAAACTCTCTGAATTACTCTAATTTATACAAAACGCAGAAACTTAGCCTTGAGTGAAAAATCACTCAGTTTAGTTCTGTTGCTATTTGAGGGGTTGGATTAGAATGACTCATACTGCTAGCAGTTTTTCTTACTTTGGAGAATAATCTCTGTTTTAGATCTTCTACATCACCTTGAATTCCAAAATACTTTTGGAATTTTTCAGTAGTTGTGTATATTTTCATCCTTCCAACATTTTGATGATTAATGAAATCTAATTGTCTTAGTTCTTTTAGATGTGCATAAACTCCTGAACCTCTGGTTTCTACAAGTTGTTTTGATGAGATTGGTTGCATATATGCAATGTATGATAGTGTTTTCAATGTGGCATTTGGAAGAATAGGTTTTGATGCATATCTTTTCACAGTTGAACTGTATTCTGGTTTTAATTGTAATACGTAAGAACCATCTGGCAAAATTACTACTTCAAGTGCCTTGAATGCTGATTTTGTTTTCTTCATGATATTATTTAGCAAATCAAGCGTTTTTGTCCTAGATTCTGTGCCTGAGGCCCTAATGATATCTTCAATTCTTAATGG
>JBFIEJ010000040.1:0-11526 GCA_041603475.1 Candidatus Nitrosopumilus sp.
GCAGTATGCATCTTACCACCACTTGCCATTCCAGCCTTTTTGATGACTAGAGATTCAATTAATTCATGAATATCTTCAGCTCCTGATGATGAATCAAATTTTTCTTTTTTCAAACTCTCAAGTGCAGACAATATTTTCTTTCCATCATTTTTTGTAATGATTTTTTGTTCTAATAACATCAGAGTGTGAGCTTGACTACCAAGAATATCATACAATGCAATTTCTGAATCATCATCAATTGATGAGACATAGTCTAATGTGATATCACTAAGATCAGTATCAAGACGTGAACGATACATTACCTAAACTTCTAGAATGGTTATATATAGCATCGACGCTTTTGCCCATATGAGTCAAGATATCAAACAACTTCGAGTCAAGATATTTGATGAGTTATCAAAGATTGTGGATCCTGAAATCAACACATCAATTGTTGAATTAGAATTAATTGATGAGGTAGATATCAACGACAGCAATGTTAAAGTTGATTTACATCTAACTAGCCCATTTTGTCCAGCAGTTTTTGGTTTCAAAATCTGTCAAGACGTTCATGATAATCTTTTGAAGGTTGATGGAGTAAATGATGTTAAAGTAAATGTTTCAAATCACTTTATGGCAGAGCAGATTAACAATCAAGTAAACAATAGCCCAAATCCAAAGAAACTAGGTTAACTTCTAAAACCTAACAAATAGCCTCGAAGTAATTGAATTCCCATTGCAGGATCAACTCCTTTTGGGCATACCTGGCTACAAGAGCCAGCAAAATGACATCTCCATATACCATGAGAGTCATCAATTATTTTTAATCTAGAATCTTTACCCTTATCTCTACTATCTGCAACGTAACGATATGCTTGAGCTAATGCTTGAGGTCCAACAAAAGACGAATCAGTTGCCATTGTAGGACATGCAGAATTGCATAAACCACACTTGATACAATTTGCAAATTGGATGTATTGTTCTACTTCCTCTGGAGACTGTAAGAACTCTCTTTCATCATTTTCAAGCTCTGTATCATCTCGGATTAAGTATGGTTTTATTTTTTGATGAGTATCAAATAATCTTTCAAACTTTACTGCCAAATCTCGAATTACTGGAAAGTTATTCATTGGTTCAACTGTTACAATATTGGAATCAAGTTCACTAATTTTTGTAAAGCATGCAAGTCTTGGTTTTCCATTAATTAGCATTCCACATGAACCACAAGTAGCTTGTCTACAAGAATATCTAACTGCAACTGAATGATCAAAGTGTTTTTTCACTTCAAGAATTGCTTCAAGAACTGTAGTCCATCTCTCATACGGTACAGTAAACTCCATGAATCTGTTCGATTCATCATGTTCAGGATTAAATCTTGAAATTCGTAATAATACGGATTTTGATGAAGACAATGGTGTTGATGTCTGTTCGTTTGCAATACTAGGGACTTGAGCCACTTCTATACCATCCCCATGTTAGTCATAATAATTGTTCTTGAACCGTATGCTATTAATCCAATCATTGCAGCAAAGCAACCATAAGATACAGCTTTTTCATAAGCTTGTCCTTGTTTTAATTCCAATAGTATAACACGAAGTCCATTAAATCCATGAATTGAAAGCAAGATTAGAATTAATTCAAGCATTATAGCATATGGAATAAATTTGTAATTTGCCATAACACTCTCAAATTCTAGAGATTCTGCAAATCCCTGCGTAAGTCTCATCAAAATATGGACTGCAACCAAGGCTACGGCAGCTAATGCAGTGCCATAATGGATTTTCATAATTGTACTTTCTCTCATATTATTCACCAAACATTACTGCCAAGCCATACATCATTGCAATTGCTGCAAGAAGAATGGCAGAGTAAATTCCTATCTTGTGTCTGTAATTTTGTGATGCTGGATCATATGGATAATCAGGTCTTGCGGGTTTGCCAACACCAACACCACCATGTCCTAGCATCACTCTAATTCCGTTAACAGTATGAAAAACACACATTGCAATTACAATTGCCAAAATAATGTGTCCTTCTGTAGTTTGAGTCAAAGCTAGGAAATCATCCCAACCAGCTCTTCCTCTCAAAATATTACTTGTTTCATAAATGTGAGCTACAAAATATGCTAACAAACCTAAGCCACTTAATCGCATTAACCAATATGCGACACGTTCAATACCATAACGACCTGGATTTGCCATTCCAAAGATTCCTTCTTTGTTTTCGTCTTGTGTCATCTAATACTTCCTCTCCACTGGCTGATACTTAGTAATTGTTACTGGAAATGTCTTCATGATTGGCTCATTTGGATCATAGTAAGCTAATGTGTGATGTAAGAAATTGGCATCATCTCGTTTAGTGTAATCTGTTCTAGAATGTGCACCACGAGATTCCTTTCGGTTAATTGCTCCAAGTAAAACAATCTCTGCGACTCTGAACATTGAATCTAACTCCATAACATTTGAAAAGTTTGTGTTGTATTCTTTTGCTTTATCATCTACATGTTTCCAAGTTTGTGATTTAAGCTCACGAATTCTCTTTAGTCCTGCAACTAGATCAGTTTCATTTCTGTAAACGTATGCCTTTTCAGTCATTGTGTCAGTTAATTCTTGTCTAACTTCATATGGATTAACATCACCATTTCCTCTAAAGATTCCATCATAGATTCTCTTCTCCTCTAATGTAACCAAGTGATGTGGCCAAGGATTTGATGGAATACCTTTCTGAATATACTCTACTGCCAACTCACCAGTAATCTTACCCCAGACAATGCATTCTGAAGTGGAATTTGCGCCAAGACGATTGGAACCGTGAACACTATTACAAGCTGCCTCTCCAGCAGCCCAAACCCCCTGAATTTCAGTTGCACCATTAATGTCAGTATGAAGACCTCCCATCATATAGTGACATACAGGTCTGATGTCAAGCAAGTCAGCAGCTGGATCTTGTCCAGAAAATTTAATTGAAATTTCTCTAATACCACCAAGTTTTTCTTTAATTTTTTCATCACCAAGATGTCGTAAGTCAAGTTTCATGCAATCAACACCTGTTTCATGTTTGAATCCATTACCCTCTTGAATTTCAGTCATTATTGCACGTGATACAATATCTCTGGGAGCTAATTCCATTTTACCTGCGGCATATTTTTTCATAAATCTTTCACCTTTGTTGTTTAGTAGATAACCCCCTTCTCCTCTTGCACCTTCAGTAATCAAAATTCCAGAGGGCAAAATTCCTGTTGGGTGGAATTGTACAAACTCCATATCTTTGAGTGCCATACCTGCACGCAATCCCATGTCTAATCCATCAGGAGTTGATGATAGAGCATAAGTTGAAAAGCTGTATAATCTTCCTGCACCACCGGTTGCAATAATCAGTGCTTTTCCTTTGATTGTGTAAAAGGTTCCAGATGAAAGTTCTATTGCAGTTAATCCCATGAATCGTTTTCCATCATGAATGATAGATGTTGCAAACCATTCATTTAGGTATTCAATGTTTTCGTGTTTTTGACATGTATCATAAAGAGTTTGCATTTCAAAGAAACCAACTTTGTCAGATGCATATGTGGCTCTTGGAAAACTGTAACCACCAAAGTTTCGTTGATCAATTCTACCATCGTCTCTTCTAGACCATGGCATTCCCCAATGATCTAGTTGATGAATCTCTTTTGGCATCTCAACACATAGTCTTTCAGCTACATCTTGGTCTGCAAGAAAATCACTTCCCTTAACAGTATCATAAATATGAGATTCAATTGTATCACCTTCATCTTCGAATAAAACTGCGGCAGTTCCACCCTCTGCTGAAACAGAATGAGAACGCATAACTTGTACTTTGGAAACAACCGCGATTTTCAGATTAGGTCCTTTTTTTGCTGCAGCAATTGCAGCCCTTAATCCAGCAAGACCAGAACCACAAATAATTAAATCAAAATCAAGGGATTCTACCATTTTTCAGAGAAACTTGCTAGAGGTGAGTTAAATATGTAGTAATTGAGAGGCATAAATCAAAATCTTAAAATATATCACTAGTGATATCGCTAGTGATGATATCTGAATGGTTTCAAAGAGTTGGGAGCTCAGTTCCAAGAGGATTTTCAAGATATTTTATTTTGGAATTATTGAAAAAGAAAGCACGTACTGGAAAAGAGATCATAGATTATGCAGTAGAGCAGAGTAATGGGATTTGGAAACCATCTCCAGGATTGATCTATCCATTACTAGGTAGATTACTTGACGAAGGACTAATTGAAGAAACTAAAGATGGTAGATACCAACTAACAAAGAAGGGATCAGATACGGCACAAGACGTTGACAAGGTAAATGATATTGTCAAAAAACAATTAGATGTTTTGTTTAGATTAGGAAATGTGGGAAGATTTGTTGCAATAGACTTGCTTGAAAAGATTTCAAGCATGGGATCTATTCTGAGTTCCAATGTTATGAATATGACTGAAGAGGAGACTCAAAAATATAGAAAATTTCTACAAGACGAACTAGACAAGATTGATGAAAAAAAGACAAATAAGAAAGGAAAACAGATCAAAATAGAATAATTGTTTTTAAAAGTAGAAATTTATCAGTTTTTTAGAATATTTGAACAAATCATTTAGAAAATACCTAAAAATGAATACGGAAATACTCAGTAATTGAATTCTTTAAAATCATAAATAATTCAGAAATTCAAGGGATTTATGAAAAATTTACGTAGTATGTTAAAGTCAAAAGGCCCTCTTGTCATTCCTGGAGTATATGATGCAATTGGTGCAAAAATTGCAGAAAAAGTTGGATTTGATGCAATGTTTCAAACAGGGTATGGAACATCAGCTACGTTATTTGGAATGCCAGATTATGGATTCATTGGTGCAACTGAAACTTTAGATAATGCAAGAAGAATTTGCAAAGCCGTAACAGTTCCAGTAATTGTAGATTCTGATACAGGGTATGGAAATGCATTAAGTGTTTGGAAACTTGTAAAAGAATTAGAATCTGCAGGGGCATCTGGAATATTTTTAGAAGATCAAAGATGGCCAAAGAGATGTGGACATATGCAGGGTAAAGAAGTTGTTTCACAAGAAGAATATACTGAAAAACTTGGGGCTGCAATTGATGCAAGAGAGAGTAAAGATTTCATTATTGTAGCACGTACTGATGCCAGAGCAACAGAAGGCTTAGATGTTGCAATTGAACGAGGATTACAAAATAAAAAAACAGGAGCAGATGCAGTATTCATTGAAGCTCCAAAATCTATTGATGAGATGAAAATTATTGGGAAATCAATCAAAGCTCCACTTGTTGCAAACATGATAGAAGGAGGAGCAACTCCAATCAGTTCTGCCCAGACATTAAATAAAATAGGATTCAAAATAATTTTGTATCCATTATCAGTATTATTTGCAAATACATTTGCAACAATGAGCATCTTGAGGGAATTAAAAAAGACAGGAACCACAACTAAATCTAAACAGAAAGTAGTGAATTTTGATCAGTTTAATGATTTAGTTGAATTACAAAAGTTCCGAAAGATGGAAAAAAAATACAGTTCATCTAAGAGATAATAAAAGAAAAAATTTCAAGTAAAGTGCAGTTATGCTGCATTTCTCTTTACTTCAATTTCTATTGTTGAAACGTTTCTGGTTCTACCGTCTTGTGACTCTAATGATTCTGAGCCAATTTTGATATTTCCGATAGAGTAGCCTGCATTTTCTGTTTTTCGTGCAATGATTTGAGCTACATCTACAGCACGACCTATGCTGAGTCCTCTAGCTTTGATGTTGACGGCCGGTAAGTTTGCCAATTGAATAAGCGTTGATGTTACGTATGCCATCAATGGTTTCTTACCAATGAATATGGTGTCTCTGGCTTCGTTTGACATGAAAAATTTGCTATTTAAGGATAATTTAAAGCTAAAAGGGTTTTTTTGAATTCGAATAAAAAAAAATTGAAAAATTTTAACCATTATTAACCAGATTTAATGATTTTAATCAAAGTTGGAAAGTATTACCAAAATTTTAGAATCTGGAAGCAGTAAAGAGAAAATTGAAATTTTAGAAAAGTTAGATTGTGATACTAATCCAGAAATTTTAGAAAAAATAATTTCCAAACTTGATGATGATGACATTCAGGTAAGAGGAGAAGCATTTAGTTCTCTCATATTAAATAAAAATAAAATTTCTGATTTGCTAATCAAAAGTTTGAGTTCACCAAGTAAGAACGTTAGAGGGTATGCATCACTTGTACTAGCAAATAGAAATGAATCATCTGCAATTCCAGAAATAATTAAACTTGTAAAAGATGAGCGGTCTATGGTAAGATCATGTGCAATTGGAGCATTGGGATTTCTTAAAGCATATCAAGCAAAAGAAATTATTCTTGAATCATTGTTTGATTCAAACTTGGAAGTAAGAAAAAGTGCACTTCAAGCAGTGTGTGATCTAAATATATCAATTTCCAAAAACGAATTAAATGAAATTGTTAAAGAAGATGATCCAGAAATACAAAAAATTCTAGCAAAAATTAAAAAATTTAGTGGACCGGAAGGGATTTGAACCCTTGATCCGATGCATGCCATGCACCTATCCTACCAGACTAGACGACCGGCCCAATAATCAGAATGCTGATTGAGATTCATTTTTCAAATTGGTTATTAACGTTTAGCGGTTTTTTTGAAATTTACCAATAGAATCAACACAATATATTTAACCGTGATAATATTGATTGAATCGTTATGGTAGTAGATAACAAAGCAACAGTCACATATGTTCAATTGCTAAAGGAAGATCTTGTAATTATCAGATTAGTTCCAAAAGATGGTCCAGTCCCAGATTATCAAGCTGGTCAATTTATCACATTAGGATTACCAAATCCCGCAGAAGGCGGCAAAATTGTTAGAAGAGCATATTCAATTGCATCTCATCCAGAAAACAGAGAATACATTGAGCTTGTAATTAGATGGGTTAGAAAACCACTTCCTGGAAGATTAACAACTCAATTATTTAATGCAAAAGAAGGTGACGAAATTCTTTGGTTAAAGCCAACTGGAAGAGCTTTACTAATTAATGAAGAACTACCAAGTGGTGAAAAGGACACCAGAAGAATTGTTTGTATTGGTGGAGGTACAGGACTTGCTCCATTTGTTAGCTTTGCGCAACATCTTCACGACACAGGTGACCAAAGAGAGATTATTGTTTTACATGGTGCAAGTTATGTTGATGAATTAAGTTACAAGGATTTGCTAACCAATCTTGAAAACGAGAGCATTAAGAGAGGAAAAGATGAATGGAACTTTAGATATAGAGCAGCAATCAGTAGACCACAAGAGTGGTTTAACAGATCATGGTCTGGTCAAGTTGGAAGGGTTGAAACTTTCCTAAGACCTAGAGAAAGCGGATTATCTCCTCTTGAAGAACTAATTGGTGATAAAATTACCAAAGAAAATACAATTTTCTATGTTTGTGGTTGGCAAGGAACAATTGACGGTGTAATGGATTTCTTAAATCCAAAAGGCTTTGTTACAGAACACGATAAACGTGAAGATGGAAGCTTTGAAGTCAAATACGAATCATACGGATAGAATTTTTTTCAAAATCAATCATTGAAATATGAGATTCATTTAGTTAATCTAATTGATAACTGCACTCTATCTTGCACATCTAAATCCTGTAACTAACGCTCATGTTGAAATAATTTCTGATTTGAAAAAACAAGCAGATATTGTCAAAGTTATGCCTGTAGTATTCAAAGACGGAGACAGAGAAATTAATAGTAAAAGTTTCCCATTTAACTTTCAGGTACGAAAAAAGATGTTAGAGTCTGTTTTTGATGATTCAATTCAAATTACTGAAGACTATGCGTTCTTTGCCCCATTTAAAAAATACATGCCACCATTACTTGCACCAAAGTCATGGCAATTAAGAAAGCAAGTATTGCGCGGAGTGGAAGGTGATTTTTTTTCATACACAGGAGACAAAGCAGAAGGAATTATGCTAAGAATTTACAGATTGAATCCCAAAGTAGGTCAACGAAAACAATTGTCTGCAGCTTCTGTTAAAGAGAAACTTTATGATGCAGCACTTGGAAACAATTCTTCATGGAAGGAAGATGTTCCTCAAAATGTAGCAAGTGTAATTGAGGAGAATTGGGATACTGTTGAGAAATTTGCAAAATCTGAAGATCTGACCACAAGAGTAGCTGGAATGAAATTTCCTAAAGAAGGTTGGGCTAAAAGCATTAAATGATTATTCACTAATTTAGGGATTATTGAGTAATGCAATTGAAAATAAATTAATACACACGTGAGGAGAAATTTCTATGAAACTTCCTCTTTCAAAATATGTCTGGTTTGATGGAAAATATGTACCAACCGAGAAAGCACAAGTTCCAATTACCACACATGCAATTCATTATGGAACATCAATCTTTGAAGGAATTAGGGCTTATTGGAATGGGAAGAATCTGTATGTGTTTAGACTAGACGAACATGTTAAGCGCTTTAGAAGATCTGGTCAGTTTTATAATATTTCATTAAATTATTCGGATAAAGAAATAGCAAATGCAGTTACAGGAATATGTAAAAAGAATAAACTAAAAAAATCGTGCTACATCAGACCATTTTACTTTGTAGGAGATTATGGAATTAATCTTCATGTAACTGAAAAGGCGCCAACATGTGTTGCAATATTTACATTTCCGTTTGGAGACTTGTTTAACAAAAATGGAATTACTGCAGGAGTAGTATCTTGGAGGAAATTCTCAGACATGTCAACCCCGCCACAAGCAAAAATGGGAGGAAACTATCTCAACTCTATCATTGCTACTCAGGAAGCAAAAAGAAATGGATTTGATGAGGCAATTTTACTTGATCATAGTGGAAATGTCAGCGAAGCACCAGGTGAGAACATCTTCATTGTAAGGGATAATCAACTCTCAACACCAACTTTAGCATCATCAGCACTTGAAGGAATTACAAGGGATGCAGTGATTAAGATTGCAAAAGATTTGGATATTGATGTTGTAGAGCGAGATATTACTAGAAGTGAACTTGAGATATCCGATGAGATTTTCCTCACAGGAACTGCAGCAGAAATCACTCCAATAATTTCAATTGACTCAAAGAAGATAGGAAACGGTAAACCTGGAGATATTACAAAGAAGATGATGCAAGAGTATACATACATAGTAATGAACAAAAATGATGATTATTCTCATTGGTTAACTGAGGTCTATTAGATGAAGATCGTACAAATCGGAACTGGAGGTTGGGGTAAAAATCACACCAGAATCTTGTCTCAATTAGGAGTATTAGTTGCTGTCTGTGACACAGATGCTCAAAGAAGTAAAGAATATGGTGAAAAGTATTCAGTTAATCATTATCAATCACTTGAAGAGTTATTAAAATCCGAAGAATTTGATGGAGCATTTGTTGTAACTCCTACATCAACTCACAGTGAAATTGCAACTAAACTCATAGAGGCTAAAAAAAATGTTTTTGTAGAAAAACCAATGACATACAAATCAGAAGATGGAGAGAGACTTGCAAAACTTGCAGAGAAGAACAAAGTAATTTTGACATGTGGGTACATTGAGCGATTTAATCCAGCAGTTGAAGAGGTAAAAAAGATAGTCAAAGAAAAGAAATATGGTGATTTGGTGATGCTTGAATTTCATCGTGAAAATAGAATGCCACTACACATCAAAGATGTAGGAATCATTTATGATACATCAGTTCACGATATTGATACCGCAAATTGGCTTTTTGATGAAATGCCAAATGTTGTTTTTGCAAGAGCAGGAAAACTAAAACATGAACATGAGGACTTTGCAAGCATTATGCTTGGATATAAGAATGATAAAATTGCAATTATTTCATCAAATTGGATCACTCCAAAAAGTGTAAGGAAATTCAATGCAGTATGCACTGATGCCATCATATCATCTGACTTTATCACTCAAGAAATCATCGTAGAAAAAGACGATGATTCTCAAACAATACAAAACGAAAAGAAAGAACCTCTACTAGTTGAAATTCAAAGCTTCCTTGATGCCATAGATGGCAAGACTGAACATATTGTAAAATCACAAGAAGCAGTTAATGTTACAATGATTGCCGAAGCTGCACTTTTATCTAGTCAAAAGGGCATACCAATCTATCTGGATTTAAAATGAATAAAACAATGATGGATATCTTAGCATGTCCAATTGACAAAAATCATCCTTTGGAATTATTTGAGATTAAAGAAAAAGACAATGTAATTAGTGAAGGGGCAATTTTCTGCCCAAAATGCACCAGATTTTATCCAATAATAGAAGAAATTCCAATAATGTTACCTGATGAATTAAGAGACAAAAAACAAGAGATGGAATTTTTAAAATTAAACAAAGACAAACTTCCTGAAAAAATTATTACTCAGGCAAACCCATGGCACTTGTGAGATAATGGTTACAAATTATATCTCTAATAAAGCAAAGATTGGAGAGAATGTACAGATTTGGCACTTTACATATGTTGGAGACAACGTGGAGATTGGAGACAATGTAAAGATTGGCTCACTTGCACATATTGACTATGATGTAAAGATTGGAGAGAACACAAAGATTGAAGGTCAAGCATACATTCCACCACTATCAAGGATTGGAAAAAATGTATTCATTGGCCCTGCAGCTGCATTAACAAATGATCCTTATCCAATGTGTGACAAAATGATTGGGGTCACAATTAAAGACAATGTAATAATTGGTGCACGTGCAGTAATCAAGGCAGGAGTTACTGTTGGTGAGAATAGTGTTGTTGCAATGGGTGCAGTAGTAACTAGAGATGTTCCAGAAAACGTAGTAGTAATTGGTTCACCTGCGACAATAAGATACACACGAGAAGAGTATGACAAAAAGCAAAAACAGTGGAAAGAAAGCTAAGACTGTATCTCTTTTTTGAAAATCCAGTTTTTTAATTTTGAGAGCACTAGAATCCAAATAACTACCAAAATTATTGCAACTATAGCTTTAATCACTGATGCAATAAACCAATCAAATTCTCCAAACCCTGAAACTGAGATTGGTCCAAGTATTGTAACAACAATTCCGCCTCCAACAATAATCAAAACCCACATTGCAAACAGGAATCCAAAGAGACCAGATTTCACAGGGATACCTCCATCATAAATGCAGTAATCACTGCCAAAATTCCTGAAAATATAGCTAGTTTGAATATTGCAAACCCAACTTGCTTTTCAGATAGTGGCCCTCCTGCAAGAATTAGTCTAACTAGAGTTACTGGAGCTGATTTGTCATCAGTTGCCTTTAGTTTAAAATCATCTGTGTGATCCACAGGTTTTCCTTTGATTTGTCTGTGCTCTACAATCTTCTTTACGCTTGATAGGAACAAAAATGAGTTTATCACTGCAGGTAATAATGCAACGGCTGCAATAATCTCAACTCCACCTATAATTGCAATAGAGCCATACATTGCACCAAGAGTTAGTGCTCCAGAATCACCAGGAAAAATTTTACTTGGAATCTTGTGATATTTGTAAAACGCCAAAGAAACAAATCC
>JBFIEJ010000041.1:0-10747 GCA_041603475.1 Candidatus Nitrosopumilus sp.
CTTGCATTTGTTTTGATATTCTTTGCATTCATTGGGTTTGAAGATATGGCAAATGTTGCTGAAGAAGTTAGAAGACCAAAAAAGACAATTCCTAGAGCTATCATATTATCGATAATAATTACTGCAGTCATCTACATTCTAGTTTCATTTTCTGTGATAAGAATTATGAATTGGGAAGATCTCTCATTGTCTTCTGCACCTTTAGCAGATGCAGCACATGCTGTGTTGGGAACTAATGGAAGTATTACACTATCTTTGATTGCACTTTTTGCCACTGCAAGTACTGTTTTGATTACACTAGTTGCAGGTGCCAGAATGTTGTATGGTATGGGAAGGAGTAATTCTTTACCTTCACTCTTAAGTAGAGTCCATCCAAAAACTAAAACTCCTTGGATTGCAGTAATAGTAATTCTAATCACATCTGTTGGATTTACCCTTGTTGGAGACATTGTAATTGTTGCAAACATTACCGTTTTTGCAGTTGTTATTACATTTGCAATGGTGAATCTATCTGTAATTGTGTTAAGATATACTGAACCTGAATTAACGAGACCCTTTAGAACTCCATTAAATATTGGAAAGTTTCCAATTCTACCATTATTTGGATTTGGTGTAACTGTCTATATGGCATTCCAATTTGAAATGGAAGTTATGTTAGTAGGGTTGGGAATAATTGCAGCTGGTGCATTATTTTATTTGATTTTTAAAAGAAAATTAAAGTGATTATTTGACAATGAGTACTGGAATCATTGATTTGTTTATGATGTAATTCGTTGTACTTCCTAGAAACGACTCTTTTGGTATGCTTTCTCCTCTTGCACCTATCACAATCATGTCGTATTCCTCTTTTTTTGCAAACTTGATTATTTCACTACCAACATGACCTGATTCTGTATGATATTTGAATCCAACACCAGCTCGTTCTGCAAGTTCCATTGCAGGTTTTATTGATTCCATGGCTATGTCTTTAATTTCTGATTTTGTTTTTTGGGAATATTTTAACCCCTTTATGTTGGGTAATTCAAATACATGAAAACCCATAATCTCTGCGTTCATCCCTTTTGATATTTCAATTGCATTGTTTAATGCTCTTATGGAATTTTCAGAACCATCAAGTGGTACGAGAATTTTTTTAAATTTTATCATGATGATTACTATTGGACTTTGAATTTAAAGTAAATTTAAATTATCATATTTGATTTCTATTTTCAAAAATATTTTGCCCATCCTCTTTGTATGAGGATTTTTGCAGTAGACTCAGTAAGACAAACTCCTTCTCCGTTGGATTTCTTTTTTACTAATTCCAGTCCTTCATTGCAAATAATGTCACTTGGATGTTCAACGAACATCATCTGCTTTTTAGGAGATATCTGTTTATCTTTTCCTAACTCATAATTAAAATAAATTGTTGGGGCATTCATGTCCTTTCCAATGTATTCTATTTTGTATTCTCCAAATTCTCTTAGAACTTCAGAATTAATGTCTACTGAAAATCTTGAACCCATTACCACTATATCTTTTGAATGAATGGTTACACCCGATGGTTCTATGATATTTGCAGTTATCATACTTAATTGACTAATGTTTTGAATCTTTCCTGAAAGTGTAATTGTGTCTCCTGGATTGTATGTTTGCTTATTGGTAATTGTAAATACTTGATTAATTAAAATATATGGTTTTGGTGGAACTTCTCCAATCACATTAGCTCCGACAATTTTAACTTGATTAATGTGGGTTATGAGAGGTATTGATAAAATTGTCACTCCGTTAGTTGATTCAGAATTAAAATCCATTATTTGCTCATTACCAATCCAAACAGATTGGGGATTTTTGATCAATTTTTCTGGTAAATGAACTACAAATACATCATTGTCAATTTTTCCTGCAAAATTAAAAATAATCATTTTTCTCATTGGATCTACTTCTGCATCGACTAGATTTCTTTGGACTTTGTATGGGACATCAAATGAAATGTCTGAAACAGCAGATCCTACGTTATGAATTGTCTTAAAGCCTATAGGAAGATCAACTACGTTGATAATTCCTGTCATCCAAGGATGAATCGTACAAAAATATTTGAATTCTCCAAATTCTTGGGTGAAAACCTTCCTGAATTTCTCTCCTGTTTTCAAGTCTCCACTGTCAAATTTTCCGTCAATGCCACTTTCTAATGAACCAGAGGTGATTGTGTGGATTTGACCATCTCCATTACCCCACTCTACTGCATCTCCTGGTCTTATAGAAATCTCAAGGGGGATAAAATGAGACTTGGAATCAATTTTTGATGCATCTGTAGGGATTTGTATCTCCCAAGTATCTGCAAAAACATAATTTGCTATAGGAAATGATATCAAAGAAATCAATGCAAAATACAGAAAATATTGCATGCTGATATTTTGCATTTGAATATATCAACCTGTTATATGATTGCCAATTATGATATTGACTATCTAGGAATCATTTGATTTTTTTCTTCATTTCTAGATACTCTTCAACAATCTTTAAGCACCTTTGCATGTCTTGCACATAATCAAATGCCTCCTCGGGGTGATTATTTTGAAGAGCATTGACTAACCCTTCTGAATAAAGTTTAACGTCGTGCACAAGAGTATCAACTTCATCTTTCATATCAAAATTATGTATTTGTAATTGATAAACTCGTCGACCAATCTCATGGCTGATTTTATTGATAATATATAAACAGATGATTCCTAGAATAATGAGGTAGTATAATTTGAGAAAAATAGAAGTACTTTGTTATGAACAACAAAGTCAAAGCTTAGATTTTACTTTTAAAAAATACAAAATTCCATATCATGTTGAACTAGCAGTTCATGATACAGAAAAACTTTTGCGATATACAGGAGTATGTCCTGATACATTGGCTAATGCATTAACTAACGAGCTAAACAAAATAATAGATACAAGAAAAAAAGAATTGTATGTTACCAGCTCTGCAATAGAGGCAACACTTTCAGACTACCTTTCAAACTATGTCAAAGAACTTGAAACCAAACAAGTTAAAGTAAAAAAGAAAAAACTAATTGAAGAATATGAATCACTAATTGAACCAAATGTAAAGTTTAACAAAAATTTACTCTTCATGATAGTTATTGCTGCTGGAGTTGCAACTGCAGGAGTATTTGCAGATAATGCTTCTTTGGTTATCGGTGCAATGCTGATATCTCCACTATTGGGCCCTATCTCTGCTTTCTCCTTTAACACAGCTGTTGGCAAAACCGATAAAATGCTCAAATCTTTACTTTCTGGTTCCATTCTTTTAGTATCTGTAATTGCAACTGGTGCATTGCTAACTGGAATTGCATTGCAATTTACTGACTTACCATTGACAGATGAAATCCTATCTAGGACTGTAATGTCCCCTGTCTTTTTAGCTGTGGCAATTGCTTTGGGATTTGCAGGTGGTATTGCAATGTCAAGTAATATTCCAGGAATTCTAGTTGGTGTGGCAATAGCTGCTGCCTTGGTTCCTCCTGCAGCTGTCTCAGGAATAGGGATTGCACTACTTGATTTCAATATTTTTGCAAGTGCACTAACTCTTACAGGTGCAAACATCATTGGATTAGTTTTGGGAATGATGATAGTATTTTTCATAGGTGGTGTTTCCCCAAGAAAGTTTTACGAAAAGGAAAAAGCCCAGAAACATATGATCATCACAATAAGCATATTTATTGGATTAAGTGTTCTTTTAGGCTTTTTGCTTCTAAAACCTGATTTCTCTTAAACTGCCAAAAACAATGCCTGCTATCAGAACATGAAATCAACAGTATATTTTATTTAAAACAAATGATTATTTGATTTATGACGTCATTAAGTGAATTACGTGCTTGCAAGTCTTGCGGAAATGTGTTTACAAAAAAAGCAGGTGTTACAATCATAACCAGTTGTCCTCACTGTGATGGAACTAATTTTGATACTATAAACATTGAAGAGGAATTTACATAATGATTTGCATGAATAATATTTAATCTAACTTGGTTATTTTAAGAAATGAAATTACAATTCTCTGCAAATGATAAAGAATGGCATCAAACTTTACTAAATACATTTGAAAATATTTTGAAGATGAAAATTAAACCTGTCTTGGTTTATGATAGAAAACACTTTTCAAATTATGTTTATAAAAATAAAATCAAACCTGGTGAAGTTTGGGCTGAATGTATTAAAGAATGTGGAACAATATGGCTTAATCCTGATTTGTCAACGGCCCCTAAGGTGGAAACTGTAAACACTCTATATCATGAATGTCTTCATATCAAATTCCCAAAAAAAACGGAAAGCGAAATCACAAAATTAGCAAATAAAGTTATCCCTGTTACAAAATCTTTAACCTCTGTTAAGAAGAAGTTTGATATTACACACTCACATTAAATTTTAGTTAGTAATATGAAATTTAATCTTAGATTGTTTGGAATGGGTCTTGGACCTGTTCTTTTTTTTATAATATTGTTCATGCCAACACCAGAAGGAATGTCTTATGCTGCAAAAGCAGTTTTTGCAATTGCAGTATGGATGATTGTCTGGTGGATTACAGAAGCTATACCCGTTTATGCAACAGCATTACTTCCAATAGGATTAATTCCATTACTTGGGGTACTACCAGTAAAACAAATTGCAGCAGAATATATGCATCCAATAATTGTTCTGCTACTTGGAATGTTTATGATCGCACTAGCTATTGAAAAATCAGGATTACATAAAAAAATTGCATTTGAATTGATCTCTGTATTTGGGTATTCTCCAAAGAGAATAGTTTGGGGATTTATGATTACTACGGCACTACTGTCGACTGTTGTCATGAGCACTACTGTTGTTTTGATTTTACTTCCAATTGCTGGAATAGTTTTGATGGCTTTAGAAAAAACAAATTTTGTTACCACAAAATTTAAAGTGATTTTTATGTTATCCATAGCATATTCATCATCAATTGGTAGTGTTGCAACTTTGATTGGTGCACCGCCAAACTTACTTTATGCAGCAACCGTAATGGAGATGTTTTCACATAAAGTAACTTTTGTAGAATGGTCTGTTCTTGGAGTACCACTTGCGTTTTCAATGCTTATTCTTTGTGGAGTATACATGAGTGCTCAAATTGGTAAAACTAATCATGATACCACAATTGCCATCAAAAAAACTATCATGCTGGAAAAATCACAAGTTGGAAACATGACACTTGAGCAAAAAACCGTGTTAGGAGTACTTGTTGGTGTATTGATCTTAATGTTTACAATACCTTTGTGGCAACCAGATGATTCCTTTGTTACAAATTCAGTAATTGCAATTTTAGGTGGAATTTCTCTCTTTGTTCTGCCTAAAACACGTTCTGAAAGTTTGATGAATTGGGCAGGGATTGAAAAATTACCTTATGGATTATTATTTTTACTCGGTGGTGGATTTGCACTATCTTTGGCATTTGTGGATTCTGGGCTTGCAAATTGGATTGCACAATCCATGTCATTTGTTGGAGATTTTCCCTTTGAATTGGTAATTATAATTCTGGTTGCAATGATTATGTTTCTAACAAATGTAAAATCTAACACTGCAACGGCTGCAATTTTTATTCCAATAGTGGGAACCATGGCTGTTCTTAACGGATGGACTCCTTTACCCGTTTTGTTTGCAATTACAGTTGCGACATCATTTGCATTCTTGTTGCCAATGGGAACTCCACCCAATGCGCTTATTTATGAAAAAGCTCAGATTTCTATCAAAGCCATGGTGAGACATGGTATCGTACTAAATTTAATGGCTATAGGATTAATTTCGGCATTTACCATATTTGTATCATCTAAAATTCTAATTTGACAACCAACTAGATAGTTTATTTCCTAGTATTTTCAACATTAGTCATGTACAAAACCATTCTAGTTCCTCATGCAGGTACTGAAGGGGGAAATGAAGCATTAAAACATGCACTTTATGCAGCAGACACTTCATCTACAATCATAATTTTACATATTATAGAAGAAATACAATACCCTCCATCATTTGGTATGTCTTCATCTGAACGAGAAAAACTTCTGCAAAATATTGATGAAGCTAATGAAGAGATGCGAAAAGATATGGAGAAAAATATGGAACAATATGCTCAACAATGTAAAGAAAAAGGAATCACAGCTAAAATCATGGCAAAGGTTGGTGATGCAGCTGAAAACATCTTAAACGTTGCTGAAGAAAATAAAGTTGATCTAATTGTAATGGCAAAGAGGAGACAGCTCAAAGGGTTCAAAAAATTACTTTCACTTGGTAGTGTTTCAAGAAAAATTGTTGAACATTCTCCCTGTCCTATCTTGTTGATGGACCCAGTAAAAAAATAAATTTTGTTTTAAAAAATTATTTAGTTAAGGAATTTACGATATCTGCTTTTGTAATTATGCCTACTAATTTTGATTTTTTGACTACTGGAAGTCCACTAATACTATGCTTTACCATTAATGTGACTGCAACCTTGACATCCTCATTCATGTCTACAGTAATTGGGTTAGTGGACATGATGTCTGTAGCTTGAAATGGAAAGAGGTAACTTAGTTGATTAGAATGAATTTGCTCTAAACCTTTCTTGAATTTGTACTCTTGAACTTCTTTTGGATCTGCAGAATCTGCTATCCACTGTGGAATTTTTGCAGGAACAAAATCTCTAAAAGTTATTATTCCTACAGGTGCTTGATTTCTTTTTATAATTACTCTGGATATTCCATATTTCATCAACAAACTTTCTACTAGTAAAACTGGATCACTTGGTGTTGCTGTGATTAACTTTGTTTTCATCAAATCTGCAACTTTGACTGAACTTGTTTTCTTTGTAAGAAAAACTTTTACAAGATCTGTTTCTGTTACAACTCCTTCCAATTTTTTATTTTCATATACGATGATCACAATGCTAATTCTATGCTTTGTCATCATTTTTGCACATTCTTGGACAGTATTTTCTCTAGTCAACGTGAATAGTTTTTTCTGAATGAAATCTTTTGCTTTAATAGAGTTTATTGGGGTTGTTCCCAACCCATAGATTTTCTTTGCTATGTCTTTTTCGGTAATTACTCCAATCGGGATGCTTTTTTCAACAATCACAACACGTTTAATTTTATTTTTTAATAATGTCTCCCTAATTTTTAGAAGTGTTGTGTTTGGAGAAACTGTAACTGGTTTTGTAATAAATTCTATTAATTTCAATTTTTTAATGTCCATGATTTTTCTATTCGTATTTATCTTAAATACCTCATTAACAATGTCATTCCTGAAAATCATGGTTGGTAATTGTTGAAGTCTTTTTTAATTCTATGATTAATAGATGGTTATGAGTGAAAAGATCCCGTTATTCATTATAGGTTTACCCAAAGATGAAAATGTGAATGAATTTTTGATGGCTAAATTTGGGAAAACTCTGGAAAAAGTACAAAAAATCATATCTTCAATAATTGAGGCTAAAATTGGTGTAGAGTATCAAAATCCTGAAGGATCAAGGACTCATTATGATATGACTGCTACGATACGAACTTCAAAAGGACCACTTATTTACAAAGAATCTGGTTGGGATTTATTGAAAATTACTGATGAATTATGCAATAAATTAGAAAGAGAACTAACTAAGCGTGATAATAAACGTCAAAGACCTAGCATTCGGAAAAAGGAAAATCCATAGATATGTTTCAGAACATTCTTGTTCCTTTTGATCTGTCAACTCAATCTACTAGAGCTTTTAAAGTTGCAATTGATTTGGCAAAAAAATATGATTCAAAAATAACTCTTCTCACTTGTCTTGAGGGTGATGCATGGCATCACAAATATTATGATTCAAGATCTGACTCTGAACTCATAAAAAAGCAAAAAAAAGTTACAAAAAAACATTTTGAAGAATTGGAATTGATTGCAACAAAAAATAACGTTTCAGTAAAGAATCAAATTATAGCATCAAAGTCTGTTGTAAATGATATTGTGACATTTGCAAAATCTAGAAAACATGATTTGATAGTTCTTGGCTCTCATGGTAGAAGTGGCTTTGATAAATTACTCTTAGGAAGTGTTGCAAATGGTGTTTCTCAAAAAGCTAGATGTCCTGTTCTTATTGTAAAATAAACAAGATGTGGTTTAATTGATTTCTATTGTAGGTAGTGGACAAGTAGGTTCCTCAATTGCATTTTTGTGTGTGTCAAATGATATAGATGATGTTTTACTGATTAATAGAACAGAAGATAAAGCAATAGGTGAATCACTTGATATTGCTAATGCAATTCCTGAAACCTCAAAGCACTCAATTCATGGCACATCTGATTTTTCTAAATTAACAGGTTCAGACATTGTTGTAATTGCAGCCAGTACCGAAGTTTATCTCAAAGATAGATCTGAAAACATAATTGAACAAGTAACCATGATTAAAGATATAGCAAAAAATGTTAAAGAATTCTGTCCCTCTGCATTAGTGCTTGTAATTTCAAATCCTTTGGATGTCTTGACATATTTTTTTCAAAGAGAATCAGGATTTTCTAGGTTTAAGGTAATTGGAATTGCATCTAGTCTTGATACCAGCCGTTTTCGCTATTATATATCTGAAAAATTCTCCGTCCCTCAATCCTCAGTTAGTGGCGCTATGGTTCTAGGTGAACATGGAGATTCAATGGTTCCTTTATTTTCACATGTAAAAGTTGATGGGATGGATTTGAAAAATTTGATGGATGGCTCTGAGAAACTATCTATGACTAATGATATTAGAAATTATTGGAGAAAATTGAGAAATTTCAAAAGTAGGTCTCAATTTGGAATTGCCAAAAATACCTATGATGTAATCCATTCTATCATTAGTAAAAGTGAGTTGACAATTCCTGCTTCCATAGTTCTTGATGGGGAATATGGTGAGAAAAATATTGCAATGGGTATTCCTGTAGTGATCAATCAAACTGGTGTTATCAGGATGCCAAAAATTCCTCTTGATAATTATGAATCAAATTCCTTGAAGGAATCTTCTGAAAAAATTCGTAATGACATTAATTCAATTCCGGGTTAATTTTTTTAAAATCACTTGATGTTTTTTACAAAATTGTTTGTTCTCTAATTGTGAATCAAATAGATCCTTTTGCCAATGTGCATTAAATAACCTGCACTTACTCACTTCACAAAATGCTTCTCCTGTTTCATAGAAAAGAATAGCTTGCAATAGATAGCCTTCTATGATCTCTGATAATCTTTTATCGTGATATTCTAAAAATTGTCCTTTGTATTTTTTCTTTATCTCATTAATTCTGTTTTTGGAAAAATCTGTCATTAACTCCATATAGTATTTTTTCGGCTTTGCTGGTGCTTCTATGATTCCTGTTGTAGATATGATTGACGGGTTTGATCCAATTAAAGCTCTTGCATGATACCTTAAATCCCTTTCATCAAATGTACAAGTTAGTTTATTTGTAAAAATTATGTTTAGTGTTTCTATGTTGTTTTCCTCCTGAGGTATTTTTTCTGATAATATTTTTTGAAACTCAAATCCATCATACATTATCATCTCTTCTTTTTCAGACATGTCTGAATTATCTCTCTCAATTTGAATTTCTTCTGCTGTGGGATGGTGTATTTGAAAAGGTTTTTTCAAATCAAAAACTCTTGTTGAGGCAATATTCTCAAATGTGTTTTCATCTAAATTTGGAAATAAATTTCCTCTTTTCTCAATTTTGAATGGAAATAATTCTTTGAGGAATTTTTCTAATTTGTCAATTTGTATCTCAGGTACTGTTGGCTCATCATAAAGTATAATTTTAGAAATTCTCAATATGCTGATTCAATTTTCATCGTTTATCTTTCTAACGTCTATTCTTTTTACAATCCTTGATAGTTTTTATGGCTCCAGATGTGGTACCGTCCAATCTTTTACTGCCATATCTGTTCGATGTTCCTGACATCTTACATGTGGACATGGAATTAATCTATAACATTCTGTTTCTTCACATTCTCTATACAATCCTGGAATGTTAGTTCCTTTAGGAGAAATTGTCATTACTTTGTGTTTGCCCTGATTGTTCCATCTTTACTCTTTTTCAAATGAGTTTTTTCATGTTCGCGCACTTCATCAAAAGTGTACGAAGTACCTATCCAATGAAAATCGCATTCACTGCACTGGTATTTCATTTTCTTTCTTAAAACACTTACAACCACAATCATACATTCCAGCTTTGCCCATGCATTGATCATGATGTCCGTTATAGCATTTATTGCAAGTTAACATTAGTTTGTAGCCTTCTGTTTGTGAGTCTTTTCATGAAGAAGTAATTTCTGAATTTCTCCTTGTGAAGCATCCCAGGTATAATTGCAATGTTTGCAATGATATGTCATTTATTTTTCTAAATCCTCTGATTTCTTTTTCTCAGATTCTGTAATTGTATTTGTGTCAGTAGCGACTTTGGTTTTACAAGCACCAAATTTCAGTTTTTGAATTATTGTTTTGAACATGATTGTTATAGGACTATCAGTGATATATACCGGCGTAATCCTGAATTTTGTGCTTAAAACTAAGAAAGGATGATTCTAAATCAATGACTTCTCTAGTCACTTTTTCAAAAAAACACTAGAAACAGCTTGTTTAGACACAATTTGAAGAGATGCTAACTTTAAAATCAATTGAAAGTAGGATTATGGTTATGAAATTTTTTCCTAAATACTAGTGTAACATACAACAGTATGAACTGTCATAAAAAAAGTGAAGCACATGTTTGGAGATATTCTAAACACAACAAAATACGTA